>JAJRTM010000375.1 GCA_024278285.1 Planctomycetota bacterium | reverse complement strand
TATCAGCGATTCCCCTTGAAGCGAAACAAGCGGCGTCCCTTCCTGCACATATCCATGTTTTATTCCCTCTCCTTCAGTGACCCAACCTTTCGGAAAACCTGGTTGTGTAAAATTGGACAAAACATGGAATTTTGCCTTGTTTGCTTCCATGCGTTTTGTTCGTTCATTCTGCCAGTCTGTGGAAAGGTCCGTCCATCTTTGGAAAATTTCTGTTTCCGGTACAGAAATTATTATAGATAACGGATAAGCGATCTGTTCAATTTTCGCATTCTTAATTTTCGCAGAATTTGCCTTCGTCCACTGCTCCAGTTTGCCAGGGAATTTCTCATCCATTTCCGTCACCCACTGCTTCGCCAACTGGTGTTGAATTTTCTGACGTAATTGTTTCAGTTCTTCAATTACTGTCTCGTTCTTACCGGGGGAATCGATCACACGGGCAGCCCAGCGGGGTGTCATAAACAGACCAGCCATTGCGTAGTAATCTGCCTGCGAAATCGCATCCAGTTTGTGATCGTGGCATCTCGCACAGGCAACTGTCATTGCGAGAAACGCTTTTGAAAATGCGTCGATTTTATTATTCACCATATCCTGATGAATGCCGTTGAATTGAAGACTCGATCCGTGCCGATGTTCTCCCATGTTGTAAAAGACCGGGCCAATCAGACTTTCATTCACGCCTTCCTCCCTGTTAATGCGAGGCTTCGGCAACAAATCTCCTGCGAGCTGTTCTCGAATGAGTTGATCGAAGCCGACATCATTATTGAATGCGCGGATCAGATAATCGCGATATTCCCAGGAACCTTTGACGGGATTATCCCATTCGTAACCGTAAGTATCGGTGTAACGCACAACGTCCATCCAGCGGCGGGCAAAGCGTTCTCCAAATTGGGACGAAGCAAGAAACTGATCCACCAAGTTCGCAATCGCAACTTCTGCATCAGCAGCATAAGCAAGAGGAAATTCAACGACCTGCCGAGGAGTGGGGGGCAGCCCCGTCAACACAAATGAAATCCGTCGCAATAACGTCTCTGCATCTGCTGATGGCGAAGCAGACAACCCGGCTTCCTCTCTCTTCGAATAGACAAATCGATCAACCGGTTCCTTTGCCCACAACCGGTTTTTCACTTCCGGCGGCGAAACAATTTTGAGTGGTTGAAGGCTCCACCAGCGGGAGCGGTCAGCCAAGTTTGCCTTCCACGCCAAATCAGCCGCTTCTGTTCGTGAGAGGGCTTTGTCCCGCGGATCGAATGCTCCTTCTCGAATCCACTGCTCAAAATCAGCGATCACATTTTCCGGCAGCTTTCCCGCAGGAGGCATCTCCGAAGACTCATACCGAATCGCTTCAAGCAGAATACTTTCCTCCGGCTTTCCGGGTACAACAGCCGGCCCGCTTTCTCCACCGGTCCGAAGACCTTTTCGATAATCGAGCAGTAAGTCGCCTTTGACTTCATCCGAGGCAGAGGAATGACATTCGTAACACTGCTTCACCAGCACGGGGCGAATTCGAGACTCAAAAAACTCGGCATCCCCAGCAGCGACTGCGTTCAAACTAGCAATCGTGCAACCGAGCCAGACCATCAATGAGAGATATCGCTTCATCATAGTTTTATTATATCTGTTTCAATATATGTATTTCTATGATATTGCCACATTAAAATGGTATAATACTATCATGGGTAAGAAAAGAGCCCCAACCCGATTTCGATCTTTTCCCGCACTTGGCAGAGTTGGAAGCAAATAAGCGGCCCCTACAACAAGGCTGAATTGTTGCCGCTATTTTATTGATTTCATCTCGTGCAAAGACTTGCTGTAAGCCTCGAAAAGTAATTTTGCACATGGCGATGCTTCGGGGGCCATATATTGGGTGTATTCGAATAAAATGGTTTTTGATGTAAATGGAGTAGTGATTTTCAACTGCTTGTTGAAGCGATGAAAAGTCGCTGGTCTCGCAGCCCAGGAATCATCATTAACGGGCCAGCCCGCTGTTTGATCGAATGCTTCAATATTCGCCCAAAATTGCACGTTGTGTCGCTTCATCACAGGAGCGAGTTTGGAGTAAACCGGTTTCAAATCGCTGAGTGAAACACGATGTGTACCAACGCCATCCTGTAATGCGATGATATCAACTTTAATCTTCGGAAGCGCTTTCTCATCCCACCACTTCGCGTACTCTTGCGGGTTAACATCTTTGCTGAAAAAGGGAGAGATCATCACAGGCAGATTCGGAAATTCGCGGGCACGCGCAGACAGGCAGGCAAGATATTCAAGTAAATCTTCTTCGTAATCTTGCTTTGCCGTTTCGTTATCGATCTCTTCCGGGATATACCACCCGCCCAGCCCGGCATGAGAACCGTAACGTTGATGCAGCTCATTCATCGTTGCAATGTTCAGGGTAATTCGTTTTTGCAAATCGAACTTTTGCTTCCAGAAATCGCCATCCATTTGCAGGCCAAGAAATACCTTGATCTTCAATGAACGCGCTGCATTAAGGATTTGCATGATGACATCATCTTTGGCAGGGACCATTCCACTTATTTTTGTGGGATAGTGATAGAATTGATCGTAAGCAACATACTGGATAATCGCGGTATCCATACCCAGCTTTTTCATTCCCGAAAATTGCTGGTTCCAGTACGCCTGCCCCGCCTTGCCATTTGCTGCGTTAAGTTGCACAAAGGCTCCTGTGACTCTCTTTGACTGCGTCTCTGATTGTGCCATCACGGGGGCGAAAAAAAAGAGGACCAGAAGGGATGCAAGAAAATGTTTTTTTATCATTCCTGTTGAGTTCAATGCTAATGTGCTTCACCATTATCGGAAATACGATTGTCGGGTGACTCGAAAATTGTATTCGTTTCGATTCTTTTCGACGACAAAAAAAGTTCTGCGGATATCAGAAATTTTTCGATTGGCATAATCCCGTTCGATTGTTGCAAGAAGCGTTTCAGTTTTACGCGGATAAAAATGTAAGACGCGAGATGTCGATACATCGATATTTGCTTTTTTGAACAAGGTTCGGTCTGCAAGTTTCAACTTGCCCCCTTGCCAGGTCATATACATTCGCTTTTCGTTTTTCCCTGAGGTTGTTTCGCGAATTTTTGGCTTCGGCTGGCTTAGTCCTGAAAGATAAACAAGCTTACCGCTGGGAAGGATAGTTCCCAGTTCAATTCCGAAATAATCGAGCTGGCTGGCATATTCCTGGATATCACTTTGATCGGCGAATTGAATGAACCAGCGTTGTTCAGCGGGCAAGCCCCCCTGTCCGCCATCAATTCCCAATGCTCTGCGTCCGGTTCCTTCCCGACTGCCGGTTGTTCCGCTGGATACGGCATCGGATTCGAATTGTTTAAGCATTTGCTCAGCAGAAACATCGGCAAGTTCGGTGACGGAATCAAATACTTCTTCGACTTCCATCTCTTCGTCGGTCTCTTCCGGAGCAGCATCCGGCACGGGATCTTCGGGAGATTCAACGAGTAATGTTTCATCAACCGCACCATCTTCGACGCCGCCGGGAAACTCAATCATTTCAACCGGAACAAGCGACTCGACATCGCTGCTGCGATTCATCATCCAGGCAGAAACCAACGCGAATACAGCAACCATTAACCCCACAACAATAGCAACCATGCCGGAACTGGCGCGGTCGTACGGAGTCACCCGCATTTCCGGGGCGTAAATCTCATGCTGATTTTTCGACGCTGATTTCGCCATCTTGTCATCTTACTTCATTAGTATCTTATCAATGAAATGCTGCGCAAAAGTGGCAGGAAATATTAAAATAATTGGGTAGCCCATCCGCTTTTAGCGGTTGGGTTGCGTAGCAACAAGACGAATGCGCCATGTGGTCTCCAAGATTATTGGAAGCTCAAATTAAATCTCACTCACATGGTGCATTCATCTTGTGCCTAGCGGCACCCAACCACTAAAGTGGTCGGGCTACCCTGATTCATAAATAAATTATAGTTCCGGTTTATCCGGGTTAGGTTCATTCAGAAAAGTCCATAGGCTGGGTTATGGATCAGCTATTTTATAACATACATTCACGAGAAACATAGAAAGAATCGTCCAACAGGATAACAATACGAAAAGAGTTAATTAACTGTTCCTGTCTGCTTGCTTTGCTGAATGGCACGATGAATTCTTGCGATACAACTTTCTTTTCCGAGGATTGCCATCGCATCGAACATGCCTACGCCAGCCGCTTTGCCGGTGACCGCGACTCGTAATGCGTGAATGATTTGCCCGATTTGAATCTCTTGCTTCTCAACAAAATCGTGCACGACAAGATCAAATCCTTCAGGTGTTTGTGCGGAAGAATTCTGCAAATACTCTGCCAACTTGCCGAGTAATTCTACTGCGTTTTCCGGTTTGAGGATTCTTTTTTTGAACGCCTTCTGCTCGTATTCAAGTTTATCATCTTCAACAAAGAATTCCTGAAATTTAAGAATATCACTAAACAAAACCAGGCGGTCTCCAATCGCGTTGATAATTAAATCGAGTTGTTCGTTTTCAATTTTCGAATCACTTAGCCCGGCTTGCTCCAGATAGGCCAGGCACGTTTTACGTTTTTGTTCAAGCGGAACTTCCCCCATCCAGTGAGCTTGAAAACTGAGGAGTTTATCAGGATCGAACCCGGCTGGTGATTTCACGACACGCTTCAACGAAAAGTTTTCGACGATCGTATCCAGCGACATATTTTCTGTTTGATCATCCAGCGACCAACCTAAACGTGAGAGGGCATTCAAAACCGCTTCAGGCAGATAACCGATCTTTTCATAATACTCGACCATGACCGGATCGAGCCCCCCTTTGTTTTCCAGACCGAGCAGCGGAAAAATAAAATCAGCCGCTTCAAACAGCTTTTTGAACTGAGGCGATTTGCGATATTTTTCAAGTTTGCGTTTACTTAACTTCTCCTTGGTTCCCGGAGCCGCGACATACGGAATGTGCGCAAAAACGGGGCGATCATAACCGAACGCATCGTACAGCATCGCCTGGATTGGCGTGTTGGAAAGATGTTCTTCGGCTCGAATCACATGAGAGATCTGCATTTCGGCATCGTCAATAACGCAAGCGAAATTGTACAAGGGAGTTTCGTCACCTCGCATGATAACGGGATCGGGCATTTGTGAAGGATCGAATTCGACCCGCCCACGCACCGCATCGTCAATCACAATTTTCTCATCTGTTTCACGAGGCACGAGAAAACGAATCACATACTTATCGCCTTGATCAATTCGCGACTGGATTTCCTGTTCGCTCAGGTTCTGATCGTTGCGATTGTTGAGATAGTTTCTTTTTTCCTTCTCGGCTGTTTCCCGTTCAGCTTTAGATTGCTCGGGAAGCGTGAAATCACGAAACGCTTTCCCTGCTGGAGTAAATTCTTACAGGCTTGGGCGTAAAGATCGTTTCGCTGTGATTGAAAGTAGGGTCCAAACGAACCGCCGATCTCCGGGCCTTCATCCCAGTTCAAGCCCAGCCAACGGAACGATTGCAGGATCGGCTCCAACGCTTCGTCCATATTACGAGCCCGGTCGGTATCGTCTATTCGTAGCACAAAAGTACCGCCATGATGTCGGGCAAACAGCCAGTTGAATAATGCAGTACGCATCCCACCGATGTGCATATAACCGGTCGGACTGGGGGCAAAACGGGTACGGACAGGTTTCATAGGTTTCTCTTTTTGTGATTTCACGCCGTGTTAATAATGCAGCAAATTTGATATGCAGGATGGCATCCAAACGCAATCATACGAAGTTCATACTGAAGATACGAAAGTTATTGTTTGGCGATGCTTACGTGGCGAAATTGGTGCGAAAATCGTTTTGCTTGTTTACAGTTGCCATAAATTATTTCTGGGGTTCTCATCGATATGTTCTGCAAGTTGCTCGACCAGTTTTTTTGCTTCCTCAGAAATTGATTGAGGGACCGTCACTTTAATCGTGATAAGCTGGTCTCCCTTTCGTTTTGTTTTTGTATTGAGAACGCCTTTGCCCCGTAACCTCAGTTTTGCACCACTGGATGTCCCTGGCGGAATGGTGACCGTTACTTCCCCATCGCTGAGAGTTGGCACATCAATTTTTGCCCCCAGAATCGCTTCGGTGACTGCTATTGGAACTTCAAGCAGGATATTGGAGCCGTCACGTTTGAAGTAGGGATGCGGTGCAATCTTCACTTTTACCAGCAGGTCACCGGGCGGCCCGCCTGTCATTGAAGGTTCTCCCTGACCTGCCAGGCGAATGGTGGCTCCGTGGTGAATCCCCTCCGGAATCGTGGCAGTCAATGTTTCGCGTCCACTGCCACGATGAATCGATAATTCGTACTTTCCTCCTTCTGCAGCCAGGTGAAAGGGGATCGTTATTTCCGACTGAATATCCCGCCCTTTACGCGGTCGTGATCTTCGTTGACCACCACCAAATCCACCGCCGAACATATCGCCAAAATCAACACCTCCCGCTCCGCCGGCTCCGCCGAAAATTTGTTCCAAATCGATGGGGCCCGTTCCCGGATGCCCGTAACTTGCACCTCCGCCTCCCATTCCATCGAAGCCGGGGCCGTACAGGTCATATTTCTTACGTTTCTCTGCATCACCTAAAACATCGTAGGCCTGCTGAATCTGCTTGAATTTTTCTTCCGCCTGTTTATCATCCGGCTTGCGATCCGGATGGTATTCACGAGCCAGCTTTCGGTAAGATTTCTTGATTTCATCTTCCGACGCATTTTTGCTTACCTCAAGTACCTTGTAAAAATCTTCGTTTGCCATGACTTGCCAATTATTTTGTTGTTGAAGTGTGAAAGACGACTATCTTTTCTATCTTAGGCAGAAAAGTAAAAGCATGCAATT
>JAJRTM010000374.1 GCA_024278285.1 Planctomycetota bacterium | reverse complement strand
CTTTCGCCTCAGCCGCGGCTGCTTGTTTGGCTCGCTGCGGCACGGTACGCAAAAAAGCGATAACATCTTGAATCTGGTTCTTGTTGATCGTACGTCCCCAGGGCGGCATCAAGACAGATTTTCCCATTGCTTTTCCACCCAGTGCAATCACTTTCTGTAACTGCGTTTCATCGATCTGTTTCCAGAACGCTTCGTCTGCAAAGTTGCGTGGCGCAGGAGTGAGCATTGCTGAGTTGAAACCATCTCCCTGCCCTTCAGGACCATGGCAAATCTGGCAATAATGTTCGTAAACAAGATGCCCGCGTGTTTGAGATTCGACCAACCGGTCAGGTTGCTTACGGTGAACAGCCAGTTGTTCGATGGCTGAAGGAATTCCGTTTGCTTCCTGATCATTCCGATTCGCTCCACAACCGCTAAGCGAAATGATCAATGTTGCTGTTAAGCCAACCACTATCGTAACAAAACATGATTCCCTGCAAATCGTTTTGTTTTCTGCGATTATTGAACGTGAGCTTCTCACTTGCTCTCCTGTTCTTTTATGGTTTTAGAAGGAGCCGTTTTTTTCTGATACTCCGGGTTTTTCAAACTTAAAATAAAGGCGGTTAAATCTAATGCCTCCTGGTCGCTCAAGCCCAGGTTGGGTTCAATGGTCTCGGGAAGAATCGCTTGTGGATTTTTTAACCATGTATAAACCCATTCGCCTTTCAGTTTGTCACCCACCCAGGTTCCTTGCGGAAATTCGGGAACCTGAGTGGTAAGACTTGGGCCAACATCTCCTCCCGTGCCGTGTAACTGATGACAGGCGATGCACCCTTTGACATCGAAAAGATTTTTTCCTCGCTTGGCATCGGCTTTCTTATGATTCAGTTTCCAGTAGAGACCCATTTCTCCATCCACAAACACATTCGAGATATAGTCAGCCATGAGTTGCGATTCTTCATCAGGAAAATGAAAGATCGGCATGGCAATTGTAATCATCCTGCGCATCGAATACGGATTGTTCAGGTAATGATAAAGCCATTGCCGATTCGCCCGGTTCCCTTCAAAGGTTAAATCGCTGGCTAACAGATCACCAGACTCACGAATTTTGTGGCAGGAAAGACAACGATAGTGGCGTTCGAGTTTTCCGAACTCATCCTTCGGATTAAAGACAATTTTTTCTTGCCGGGGTGCTTCAAACCGCTTTGAAGGAGCGCCGGTTTCGCTGAGGCTCATCAAGGCAATCGTCAGCGAGGCAGCCTGATTATCTGAAAGATCGAAATCAGGCATTTTGAGCGGATTGAGTGAACCGGATTTATTAAATACTTCAACAAGCCAGGTGGCTTGCTCAGCCGTTGTTCCCTCTGGCATTTTAAGTTCTTTGGCTATAATTCCCGCGGTTATGGCGTGTTTAAGGATCCAGTCCAACCGATCCGCTTCAGGGCTTTCGGGTAAAGAGTGAGAACCGGAGAAAATAGCAAGCGGCTTCAGGTTTTCCCAAATGGAAACGGAAACGTCCCCGCTTATCGGCAATTCAAAATGATGATGCAAGCTCTTGGGAGACTTAATTTTAGTATAGAGGAAATCAGGAATCGTGCGGGGTACCTTCGCGTCACCGAAACTAAGCTGATGAACCGGAGTGCTGCCAATTCTTGTGAGATCGGGGGCATTTCGTTTCGCTTTAATTCCTTGTAATTCGTGACAGCCGGCACAGCCCAGTTCTGCATATAACAGCTTGCCATACTGAACTTGTTCGGGTGTTACCGCAGGAAGTGCCGGTTCTTTCTCTTCAACGTCCAGTAAATCGTAGTCGACCCATTCCTCGATCGCAAATTGTGAAAGGTCAATCGCTTCTTTTTTGCTGAAATGGTAACCCGGCATCTTCGTGTGCGGCAAAAAAGAATGGGGATCTTGAAGGAAGGTGACCAACCATTGCTGATTCACTTTGTTTCCGATTTTCAACAAGTTTGGCCCAATTTGGCCTCCGACGGGGTTGTCGGCATAATCAAGTTTAGTCACATGGCAGACAATACATTGAGCTTCGCGATAGATCGTTGCTCCTTCGTCGTAGTCTCCTTCGATTTTTTTCAGGCTGTCAATTTTTTCATTCTTGGCCGTCATTAAATAGGCAGCCAGTGCATCGACCGTTCCTGGATTCATCTGGTAGTTCGGCATTTTATGTTTTGGTAAATAATCACCCGGATTGGCAAGCCACTTGTGCAGCCATCTACGAGTAACTTTACTGCCAATGGAATCAAGCTGCGGCCCAATTCTTTCAGCAGTGATATTTTCGCCTGTTTTATGGCATCCAACACAGCCAAGTTCAGTCAGCAACTGACGACCACGGTTCAGCACCGGTGCTTGTGGCACTTCGGCATCGTGGTGGCATTGAGTGCAACTCGCCTGCACAAAATCTCCCACCAACAGCGGTTTATCCCAGAACGGTACGTGTCCATGGGCAGCATCTTTGTCGGTTGCCCGGCCTTGCCCCTGATGGCAGATCGTACAACCGTATTTGTCTGCCGAATGGTGTTTAAGAATATCGCCGGGGTGTGTTGTCAATGGCTGCGGCAGTTCCTTCATGGCAGGGTTATCGATACCTACGTGGCAGGTAACACAGCGATCAACCCGGTCTAATTCCTGAAGATAATTTTGCCGTATCTCCAAAGGATAATTAACCGGTTGAGTTGCCGCGTCAGATGAATTGCTAACCAGAATTTTGGCATAATCCTGCTGATGTGTGCGCCAGTCTGCCGTGAAATTTTCCTCAAACGCCGCCATGAGCAGCATCACCAGCGATGACACACTGGCAAGTACCAGCACAATTTTCAGCCTGTTGACAGGATAACTTTTTTGTTGTTGCATAATTCGTAATTCTCTAATGCACAGGCCAATCGCTTTGTGACCAGTAGAAATCCCAATTGGGTCCGCGATGAACCGTGGCAAAGTATGTCAAAATGATAAATGCCACAAAAAAGCAGGTGAATATAGCCAGTGCACCCATTCGCGTAGAGTTTGTCCGTTTAGTAACAGCAAACGACCAGACCATGAAAATGACTAAAAACAACGTCCCCGGATTAACAAAGGTGATGATGATTTGAGGGATATTCGGATACCAGTTTCGCAACCAGCCAAAATTGATCGTAAAGGCGAGCACTCCCACAATGACGACCGTTGTCAGTAACGCACTGAGCAGGCAGATGCGTTTTCCAAGCGGACCGCTAAACCACACCCCGGCTTCTTCCTGTTCGCGATCCAGATACGGCACCAGCATTAAGCCGAGAACCACAATGGCCGGGATAGCTACGCCTCCCATAAATGCAGAATAACTGACCATCTCCTGTAATCCCAGAAAATACCAGGGAGCCTTGGCCGGGTTTTCCGGTACATTCGGGTTCGCAAATTCTTTCAACGGAGCATCGAAGCAAAACCCCAGGCAAAGCATCACAGCGAACGTCAACATGCTTAATGCGGCGATCGCATAAATGGCGTTCGGCCAGGTCGGAACAGTATTCGTCATCGACCGATTGACCGCCGGCGTCTGGCCTCGAACAACGGCCATCAAGCCAAATGTCTTGCTGGAAGAGATCGGGTTTGAAATCGATTGCAAAGGTAAATGGTCAGCACCTGTATGATCTGATGGTCTTGCCAGACCGCCATCTTTGCGAATCCTCCAGAAGTGAACCGCAAGAAAAGTACAGAGCAAAATAGGTAGTACCGCAACATGCAAAACGTAAAAGCGAATCAACGCCTCTTCACCGACATGATTGGAGCCTAACAGCAACCGTTTTTGAAAACCGCCGATATCAAACCATGACGTAATGCCCAGGGCATCGGTTAATTCACGAGGTGACTGGGCAATTTCCGAACCGATCGTCACCGCCCAGTAAGCCAGTTGATCCCAAGGTAATAAATAGCCCGTGAAGCTGAGAGCCAACGTCAATACAAGCAGTACCATGCCGATGAACCAGTTGAACTGCCGCGGTTTTTTATAGGCAGCCGTATAAAAAGCGCGAGCCATATGCAAAAGTACAAACAGTACCATCGCATGGGCTCCCCAGCGATGAATATTACGCATGAACCGACCGGTTGGCACGACATACTGAATTTCCTTCATCGAATTGTATGCCTCGGCTGTCGATGGTTTATAATAAACCATTAACGCGATACCAGTGATCGTTAACAGGAAAAACAGAACCAGCGTGATAACACCCAGGCCTAAAGTTGCCCGGAATTTCAAAGCATGAAGACTGATTCGCGTCGGCAAGATATGTAAAAAGACGTTAGAAAAAATAACTTGTGATGCGGCGCGGTCTGACGTCGGGCGGCCATGTCGTACGACCGACTTGCAGAACTGCCAGGGCGTACTGGTTAAGTTTTGCCACAGTTGAAGTAACGCACCGGGAGGCTGAGCCCCATCCGTATCCTGACGGCTCGAACCATCTGAATGGCTTGAACCATCTTGATGACTTGAGCTATCGCCAGCATCTTTTTGAGTCGATTCGCTTTCCATTCGTTTCTTTCAACCGTTTTCAGAGAACATAATTAAGCCTGTAATCTCACATCGCTTCCGACTTCTTTGTCATGATCAACCACTAATTGACCATCTGTTGATAAAGTCAATGACAGGTGAATCAGCCCCTTGGGAGCCGGGCCTTTAACAACCTTCCCCTGTGCATCAAAACGGCTGCCATGACAAGGACAGAAAAAACTCCCATTTTCCTGCCGCGCAACCACACATCCCAAATGCGTACAAATTGCGGACATGGCATACAAACCTTGAGAATCAGAAAAAATCCACAACCGTTCTTCAGGCAACGGCGTGATCGCAATACCCTGAAACAAACTTGGAGAACCAAGCTTGACACGACGACTCGATTCAGGAAATGCCCATGGAATCGGAAGACGCAATGCTCCCATGAGCGCAACGCAGACAGTTGCAATCGCAGACCAAGTCGCAGCTATTCCCAGAAAGTCGCGACGTTGTTGTGTCTGTTGAAATCTTGGACTTTTTTCCAGATCAGTTTTCATGGCTAATTCTTGATCTCCCACGTACTCTTCAGAGTGAATTTTTCCATTGTAATCGCCCCCGTTGGGCATCGTTGAGCACAAAGGCCACAGCGAATGCAGATCGTCTCGTCTTTGACAATTGCAGAAAACTGCGAAAGATCTTCAGTTCGATCTGCGATCGTCTGCTGGAGCAAATCATCACCCACCAGGCGATCCAATGAGACCAGTTCCAGGCAGAGCTCTGGGCAGACGTCTGCACATCCTCCGCACAGAATACACTTTTCGGAATCGAAGATCGTGTTGACTCCACAGTCCAGGCAGCGGCAGCCTTCACAAATGGCGTTCGACTGGTCGTAGCCCGTTTCCACAATAGCGAGCGGATCACTTATTCGATCTTTCGCACTCAATGCCGGGATTTCTGCCCGATGGATTTTTTCGTAATCTGGTTCGCGATCATAATCAGGAATTTCCAGATGAACCAGTTGGACATTTTCAACAAGTTCTTTTCCACGAACAAATTCAAATACTTTACGCGCCACGTGTTTGCCGCTGGCTACAGCATCAATCAATAGCTTGGGGCCATAGGTGATATCACCAGCCATGAAAACATCTTGAGCCGTTGTACGCATTGTTTCTACGTTGTAGCGAGGTTGGCCTCGATCAGTCAGTTCAATATCTTCAACCCCCTTGAGCAGGGAAAGATCTGCATTTTGTCCGATTGACCAGATAACCCGGTCCGCTTCAATTGTAATCAGATCGTCCTGATCGAAAGTGGGAGAAAATCGCCCCTGTTCGTCGAACACGCGAGTGCAACGTTGAAACACCACTCCCTTCACCCAGCCATCGTCTCCCAACAAAATCTCTTTCGGACCAACACTGTGATGCCGAACGACTCCTTCTTCATCCCCTTCAAGTATCTCCAAATCATCAGCCGGTAACTGTTCGAGGCTTTCCAAACTGCACAGATGGACCGATTCCACACCGGTTGCACGCAGCGCCGTTCTGGAAACATCCACACCGGTCTGACGCACAACGGTACGTGCGACATCATACGCGACGTTCCCTCCACCAATCACGACGACTTTTCCGGTGATATCAACCTGCTGCTTCAATGCCACATCACGCAGTATCTCAATGCCCCCCAAGACACCCTTTCCCTCTGAACCAGGAAGAGGAACTGACCTTGATTTTTTGAGGCCAATTGCAATCACAGTCGCTTGATGTGAGGAGCGTATTTCTGCCAGAGAAATATCACGCCCAACTTGCGTGTTACAAATGAACTCAACGCCGAGGGTACGAATAAAATCGACCTCGGCTTCAATTAATTCATTCGGCAAGCGATATTTTGGAATCCCGACCGCCAGCATTCCAGCCGGAATGGGTTCCATTTCATAAACGGTAGGGCGCAACCCCATCAACGCCAGATCGTGCGCCGCCGACAGCCCTGCCGGACCTGAGCCAATGATCGCTACTTTCTCGCCATCGATATTGTCTGGCGATTGCTGGTCGCCAAGAAACGCACGGAACGCAGCTAGTTCTTCTCCACGGGAACTACTGTGATTGCCTGCGCGTCCCAGCAAACGACGAATCAGCTTTAAGGGCGAACGCTCTTCTGCATTCCACCCAAATCGATCCGTGATGAATCGCTTCAAAGCGCGAATGGAGACCGCTTCATCAAGTTCTTTACGTCGGCAGGCTGCTTCGCAGGGGGCTCCACAGACTCGACCACAAATCGAAGCCATTGGGTTTGGGCCCCTCGCGATCAGGTAGGCTTCTTCAAATTGCCCCTCAGCAACAGCCCGCACATACCCACACGCATCGGTATGCACAGGGCAGGCATCTTGGCATTTAATCTGCCTTTGCCAATACTCTACTGTTGGTACTTCAACCTGATAGGGTTGCATTCGTCATTCCATCCCAGTACGGCTGTTTTTTTGATAGCCGTAACTACAGCGAAACTTTGTTTTTTGCACAAGCCCCGTG
>JAJRTM010000373.1 GCA_024278285.1 Planctomycetota bacterium | reverse complement strand
TTGTCAGCCGATAAAATTAAGCTATTTTGAGAGTATTAAAACAAAATTGAAATTATAAGCGATCTTCACGATCACGATGAGGAACTACGAAATGTCAACTGTATCTGATATTGATTCTGGGTATGAAGCTCAACGGGCGTTTCAGCAATTGAAAACCCGTTTGCACCGACAAATGGTCGATGCGATGGACCTTTCCAAAGCGGGACAACTTCCCGAGCATGAACTACGCAAGCAACTGCGAGCGTTGGCCTCGCATTTGTGTGATATGCACTCCTCGTATCTGCCCGAATCGGAACGGGAGCAGATGGTCAACGAGATCATGGACGAGATGTACGGCTTCGGACCACTCGAACCGTTGATGAACGATCCGGAAATCAGCGATGTACTGGTTAACGGTGCCGATACTGTTTTCGTTGAACGCAACGGTTTGCTGGAACAGACCGATATTCAATTTGCAGATAATAATCACCTGCTGCATTTAATCCAGCGATTGGTTGGACGAGCCGGCAGGCGGATCGATGAGGTTTCGCCGATGGTCGATGCGAAACTTGCTGATGGCTCTCGTTTACATGCCGTCATTCCTCCATTAACACAACGCGGACCAACTCTTTCGATTCGTCGTTTCGGCTCCAAAGCGGTCGAATTCGAAGATATGGTTCGCTCGCGTTCTTTGACACGCGAAATGGCCGATTTTTTAATCGCTGCTGTGAAGGGGCGTCTTAACATCCTGCTTAGTGGTGGTACCGGTGCAGGTAAAACGACCATGCTCAATCAGTTGGGACGATTTATTCCTACTTCTGAACGAGTTATTACCATTGAAGAAACTGCAGAACTTCAATTACAACAGGCAGATGTTGTTGGCCTGGAAACTCGATTACCGAATGTCGAAGGAAGCGGAGCGGTGACCCAACGAGAACTTTTGAGAAACTCGTTGCGTATGCGTCCTGACCGTATCATCGTCGGGGAATCGCGAGGAAGCGAAGTTCTGGAAATGCTGCAAGCAATGAACACCGGACACGATGGTTCAATGAGTACCGTTCATGCAAACGATACACGCGATGCGTTGGATCGCCTTGAATTGATGATCGCACTTTCGGGTGCTGATCTTTCACCGGTAGTTGCCCGAAGATACATCGCCTCGGCGATTCACATGCTTGTCCACGTGACTCGTTTAAGCACAGGGGAAAGAAAAGTAACACGTATTTCTGAATTGGCTGGAACCAGCGACGGGGAATACAACGTCGAAGACATTTTTGTTTACCGCATGACAGGTGTCACTTCAGATGGTCGTGCAGAAGGTGCATTTTACGCAACCGGATACGAACCTGAATGTGTACGACGCATGGCGGCACGTGGTCATCATGTTCCACTCGATCTGTTCACCGCACGCGAATTGATTGCAGGCGGCGAATATATTGTTCCTAACTAAAGCACGTAGATTAGGCTTTCCAGCCTGACACGTTTCACAAAAGTATTCAGTATTCAGTATTCAGATTACAACAAAACGATAAGATAAGAGGTTGCCGAGATGGCTACAGGATTATCACAACATATCGAGATCGAAACTCGACCTGAATTTGCGGATATCGTTAAAACTAACGAGCAATACGCGAATCCCCAGGTTGACGGGGTTGGCAACGGGATCAACAGTTGGTTTGATCGATTGATGATTCAATCGGGAGCACCATTTGTTCCGCTGGCAGCGCTCTTGTTATGCGTACTCAGTGCGATCACCTTGGGTGGTATTGTCCTGGTCTTTTTGGAAAACCCTTTGGCAGCAGGCTTGGCTGCATTTATTGGTTTCTTAATTCCGATTGGCGGTTTAACGCTTGCCCGCTCACGTCGGCAAACACTTATTTCCAACCAGCTTCCCCCTATGATTGATGAACTGGCACGAGCAGCGAGAACCGGTCGGTCACTTGATCAATGCCTGGAAATGGTTGCCCAGGATACGCCCAGTCCATTGGGTGACGAAATGCTGACCAGCGTTCGTAAACTTCAAATGGGTGTCACCATGAATGAAGCCTTGTACGAACTGCCCGAGCGAACCGGAGTGAACGGACTGCGAATTTTGGCAACCGCGTTAAGCGTGCATCAACAAACCGGGGGAGACTTGGTTCATATTCTCGAACGACTTTCCCGAACCATGAGAGACCGAACACTGTTTTTAGGAAGACTGAAAACCGCAACGGCGGGATCACGGGCAACAGCCATTTTAATGATTCTGCTTCCCCCTGCGATTCTGGCTTTCTTCCTGTTTAGAGATCCCAACTACTTCACACGTTTAATGGCTTCCGACTGGGGACGAATGATTACATTCACCGGGATTGGACTCGAAATTATCGGTGCCATCTGGATTATGAAAATACTGAGCGATTCACAACAGACTTAATAGAAACAATAACCATAGGGTACGCTGTGCGTACCTTACTTGGCTGTAATAGAACACGATGCTGGATAAGACTATCATGGACACAACATTTACATTCGCACAACTGATCAAAGCTGGTTCACCTGTTCAATCAATTTTGTTGTGGGTCATGGCGAT
>JAJRTM010000372.1 GCA_024278285.1 Planctomycetota bacterium | reverse complement strand
GCTAATTGAATCGCCTGATCAAACCCGGCTTGAATGGATGCTTCATCCATCTGATCCATCTCCACGGCAACGTGCTTTGCATCATTGATGATCGGAAGTGAATCTGCCACCTGTTCTGCTTGAGGAAGTTTTCGACTACTCACGACCACCGAAGCCCCTGCTTCTGCCAGCGCCAGCGCCAGCGCAGAGCCGAGAAAACCAGACGCCCCAGAAATAAACGCCACCTTCCCTTGAAGGCTCAGTAACTCAGTTACGTTTTTCATATTTTATTATCCTAAGCCGGCGTAGCCGGAACCAAACAAGTTATAGCTACAGAGCACACAGAGAAAAAAGAAAAATAATCCTAATCATTGAAATGAATAAAAAATAACCAATACCTAAATAATTGGTATTGGGTTTTCTTAGAATCTTTCAATACATTCCTCTGTGTTACTAACGTTAAAAGTTTACGAACAGTTCGCACTTTATTTCAAGGCGAGGACAGAACATCCATGAGACATACGAGTTAAATATCGATACCTTGGTTACCTGTTTTTGTTTTTTTTACTACGAAGACACAAAGGAAGAAGAAAAAAGATTCGCGTCAATTCACGTTCATTTGCGGTTCGACACCTTCCAATCACGCAGAGCCGTTTACGCAGTCACGTTCGGCTTGCCGTTAAACAATCTTTCACTATTTTCGTATTTTTCGTTTCTTTAAGATTTAAGTTCTATCCCACAACAGGTTTGAATTGACCACGAAAGGAACGAAAAACACGAAAACAGAAAATGCCCCAAACCTCTTTCTTATTTCAGGGAGATTGTGCAGAAATGAACTCTTTTTCCTCTGCAATTCTCTGCGGTAATACTTATTTGGTTCCGGCTATGCCGGGATAGGCCCTCTGTGGCTAAAAAAACATCCTGCCACTTTTGCGCAAGCAATATTGTCTACATTGCTTACGCTGGCATGGTACGGTGAGAATATGAGAAACTCTACGATGTAAGCCGCCTAGAAAACTCCGATGCCCGACAAATTTGTCAGGTGATCAGTTCGCGTATTGGCTGACGATCATCATCAACCAGATATTGGGGACGTCCATTGAGATCTGGAATTGTTATATGAGATGTATCAATGCCTAAATTTCGGTATAAAGTCGCAAATACTTCCTGGACATGAACAGGCCGTTCAACGGGAGCGGAACCAATTCGATCAGTCTGCCCGATAATCCGTCCTCCTTGAATCCCACCTCCTGCAACAAGTACAGATTGCGTACCGGGCCAATGGTCCCGTCCTCCCTTGGCGTTAATTCGCGGAGTTCTCCCGAACTCGCCCCAGACGACAACGGTTGTGGTTTCGAGCAAACCTCTTTCATCAAGATCTTGCAGGAAAACTGATAGGGCATGATCAAAAACTGGAAGGTATTTTTTCGAAAGGTATTCGATTGTCCCTTCTCGGTTTGCATGCCAATCCCAGGCACCGAATGCAACACTGACGCAGCGAACTCCTGCTTCAATCAATCGCCGGGTTAAAAGCAAATGTTGCGGACTCTGTGGTGCCCCGCCAAAACTGGGAAACGTTTGTTGTGATTTACCATAGCGATCACGTACCGCTTGCGGTTCTTTCTCCAGATCGAGTGCTTCTGCAAGGCCGCTTGAAGTCAACATTTCAAATGCCTGTTGCTGGAATTTATCGATTCCTCCACTTTCAATTCTTTGTTGATATTTCCCAAGAGAAGCGAGTAATTCACGACGGTTCTCAAGGCGCGATAAATCGATTCCGTTAAGAACAAGGTCAGACTTCACCTCGCCTTCAACAACAAAGGGGACATGCTCGTGTCCCGTGAACCCCGGCCAAGATGGTTTTCCCTGTAAGTGCATGCCATTATTGCCATAAGGGGGATAACTCATCTTCGGGGCAGCATCGACATACGGAATCGTTCCTTTTGCTCCAGACCCCAAAAGCTTGGAGACAAGAGAACCGAAGGCAGGCCAGCCGCCACCTGGTTCGTTATCTTCACTACGACCACCCGGGCGTCCCGTATAACATTGGAACGACTCGTGTCGATTTTCCATCCCCACCAATGTTCGCACTACTGAAAACTTATCCGCGATGCCAGCAAGTTTAGGAAGAAGCTCGCAAAATTGAACTCCAGGAATTTTCGTGCTGATTGGCTGATAGGAACCGCGAATTTCATACGATGCGTTTGGTTTCGGATCAAATGTTTCATGCTGCGTTGGACCGCCGGGCAGATAAATGATCACAACTGAATTTTCACGTTTCGTTCCGCTGATTTCTTCTGCCTGCAACAAGGTGGGAAGAGCAAGGCCACCCAGACCAAGCGAACCAATTCGCAAGTAATTCCGACGTGATATTCTATCACAATAATGATTCGATTGGTGACCAAATAACGTTTGCACAGAAATACCTCACTCGAAAAAAACAGTAACACCAGCCCGTGGTATTATTATAACTGCGTTGCGGTCAAATAGAAAGATCGCCTCTTCGAAAGTTTGATTGTGAAGGCTTATGATGTTCAGGCAATAATCTCGTAATTTGACTCACCAGACAAGGAGTGTTTCATCACGTTACTCAAGCTGTTCGTTATGATTATTCTTCATTTTGGTATGCGTCCCAACCGGCATCGTGGAGACTTTCTCCACCACAACAATCGCCGGACGATGTTCCCAAGATGGACTTAGGGGATAAAGAGGTAACGAAGCTTTACGATTAGAATTCATGGTTTCCGAATAAAATGAGCGGCGTAGCTTCTGACGGGTTGACCGCTGAGGACGTGGAAGTTTCGCAGGTTTTCGATGGTTTGTTGACTGAAACGTTTGAGCGGGACGTGGATCAGTTTCTTTTTGTACTTTTTTGCCAGACGTTTCCAGGCGATACCGGGTGGGCCTTCAGAAAGAATCGCGATATGGGCTTGGTTGCTGTAGAAACAGCCTGCAACAATTAAGCGTTCTTCGAGTGTATCGACATAATCGAAGCGGCGATCTCTCCAGATATCGGGAACGGCTCGTGGTGGGAACAGGAATAACGCGCCGCCATATTGTGCCCTCGCGATGCCGGGGCCGACCATTTCTTCGGTGTATGGGGTTGCAAAAAATGCGAGAGTCGATTCATCGTGATGTTCTGCCTGCCAAGTGATTCTCCAGGAATAATCGCGGGGATCAGCCGGGGAATCGAACAGCATGATGACGCAATCCAACCCGCCCCGAACAGGAGGGTATTCTTTCACGTACAGTTCACCTGTGTGCCAATTGCGTAATGTTTCGCGGATGTCGAGACCATCTTTGAAGCTGGAACTGAACTTTTCTGTGCGAGCCAGATCATTTCCTAAAAACGCGAGTGCCTGGTCTTTGACATGCGTGCGGAATCGTTCGATTGCATCATCTTCGGGGGGCCAACTGCAATGCGAGGACCAGTTCCAGTCGGTAAGCCATTTTTCCTGATCGATTTTGGGCGGCTTTGTTTTCAATTCGCAACTTCGCCAGGAAACCGGATGTCCGGGCAGACGAGATTTCATGGTGACGATGTCGTCATCGGGCAAGCGGGATTGTTCGATGCCCATGGTAATTTTCAAACGATTGGCAGGGCAGGGAAACGGATATTCTCGTGCGATTTCAGCGAGTGTGATCGCGAAATGATCCCCGAATATCTGCTGGGCTGCAATAATAAGTGTGTAAAGATCGGGAGTGAGTCGCCTTTCCACAAGGGCTAAATTGCGGACATAGCGAAAATAGGTACTCATCAATTTGGGCGTAATCGGTCGTGCCCGCTTGCCTAGTTCCTGACGATATTTTTCTCGCGTGGCCATTAAGAGCAACCTGATACCATCGACACTCAAATTTTCATCGTCGTCCAATTCAAAGCGAGCCTGTTCGTAAAGTCCGGTGACGAAGGGAAGTTCGCCGGTGAGAAAAACATGTGTGCGATCATCAACGCCTGCCATTTCGATAGGGGTTTCGGGACCGGATTCTTCTGAGTCGAGATCCGTTATTTTCTGATACGCAGATTTAACGGGTAACCATTCGTTGAAAGAACAGAGAAATAGAATCGAAGAATAAGTTCGTTCCAGTTCTTTTAATGCCATCGCCATGCTTTGAGTGCGATAAAGTAGTTGCGGTTCCTGTAATTCGGGCAGGACAGGAATTGTCCCGGCTGCAAAAAGGCCGCTGTGTAATTGCTTGACGGCGTAAGGATCGGGCAGAGCGGTTGATAATGGTTCGAAGCTGGCAACTTCCGGATCGATGTAGCGACGAGGGATATGTTCCTGCATCGCGATTCGAATCGCAGTGATGACCGCCTGGCAGGGATCAATCGGCACATAGCTGACTTGTGGATCGAACAGGTCAGCCTGTTCATCCTCATCCTCATCTTCATTTTGATCGGGATGCCAATCTTGGGGCGAAAAGGATGGTTGCTCCCTCTGGTAGACAATGCTGATTTCGGGCAAGCGAGCAATAGCTGCTTCCACCTGTTCACGAAAACATTCCGGCAGTGGAACCGCGAGCATGTCGAATGATTGATTTAATAGAATTCGACGCACTTCCACGGCGAAGTCGCCACTGCCGTGTACGAGGGGAATCGCAGTGATGCGGTCACTCAGTTGTAAAAGGGGATTTGTACTCATAATAGAAAGGCAATTGGTAATGATAATTTGAGTGACGGACTATATTTTCCATAAATTCAGGTTAACTCTTGCGATTAGTATAACCGATATCAATCTCAGAGATTAGTGTTTCCAAGGGATGCGCCGATCTTTTGTTCAGAGAAATCAGTGATAGGGAAACTGATTTTTTTAGGACAGCACTGAATTTTTCGGGATAACACTGTGGGGATTAGTCGGGATAAGGGGGATTCTCTTGCTCAGGGGCGTTTCTTACTTCGACGAAACTTCAATATAAACAGGTCATTAGCTTAAAATATAATGTTTTAGTTGAAAATTTCTTTGCATTATTTTTCTAGTATGAAACGAACTTTGCCTTACTCCATGGAAGGAGCGGCCTCGGATGTTGAATCCATTGAGGTATACAACTCGTAGCAGAGCGGGAAATCGGATTGCCTGTGCTCTTGTTTGTGGTTTGTCATTTTGTTTTGGGTCTCAGTTAATTGCACAAGACGGTCCATCTCTTGGCGCTCAGGGTAAAATAGTACAGGTTAATAATGTCCGAATTAAAGGACGTCTTGATGCCCGTATTATCAGCATGCCAAAGGTTAAGCATAAGATGGAGGTGATCCAGAATCGCAGCCAGCTTATCAGGACAAGTAAACGCGTGAAACGGGTCGCGATTGCTGATCCAACAGTTATTGATATCGCGCCTTACGAAGATGATGAATTCGCAATTATCGGGAATCAGTTAGGTTCAACAACGCTCACTTTATGGTTTGAAGATGACGACGAACCACTTATCTACGAAGTAACCACAATTCGTGATCCGAATATCGATGAACAACGTCGGATTGATTACGGAAAGCTGGAACGCAAAATTGCGATTCTGTTTCCCAACAGTAAGGTTTATCTAATTCCCCTTCACAGAAAACTGGTCGTGAAGGGGCAGGCGAGAGACGCCGCCGATGCTGCCCGGATTTTGCAAATTGTACAAAACGAAGCGATTAATAATCAAGGCAGTCTGAATGGCCCTGGTGGCACGGGGGATAATGGCGGACGAGGTGGTAACGGCGGTTATGACCCCGATGGAATCGGTGACAACAACGGAAACAACGGCTTACTTTCCAGTTTTATCGTTAACATGTTGCAGGTTCCTGGTGAGTATCAGGTGATGCTGCACGTAACCATTGCAGAATTGAATCGATCACAGGCCAGAAATCTAGGTGTGAATTTTAATGTGTTGTTCGACAGTGGGCGTCATGCAATCACTTCAGCCATTTCCGGGGGAGTGCCAACGCTTACCGGAGTTTTTGAAAATGGTAATATCACCGCATTGATCAACGCATTGGCAAGTAATGGTACCGCTAAAATTCTTTCACGCCCTTCGCTGACAACGCTCAGCGGGCGACCTGCACAATTTCTGGCAGGGGGTGAATTTGCAGTGCCTACCATTGTTGGTGTGGGCGGAGCACAGGCTGCAACAACACAATTCCGTGGTTTCGGTACTTCGATGATTGTTATTCCAACGGTCGTCTATGGAGATTTAGTTCGATTGCAAATTCAGCCGACTTTCTCTCAGATTAATCAAAACAACGCAGTGAACGGTATTCCAGGATTGAATACACGAACAATCAGCACAACTGTTGAACTTCGCGAAGGGCAGACGATTGTGCTGGGTGGTTTACTTTCTCGACAAACAAGCACACAAACTGCGAGAATTCCATTATTGGGTGACATCCCTTTCATCGGACCAATATTGTTTAGTTCGAAAAGTGCAACCGAAGATGAATTGGAATTGCTCATTCTTGTCACACCAGAAATTGTGCGAGCAATGGACCCGGAAGAAGTTCCACCAATGCCTGGTTACTATGTGACGCATCCTAACGATGTCGAATTCTACAGATATTCAATGACTGAAGGTGCACCGGATATGGAAGTGTATCAACTGGCACCCTACGGTAACGGGATTGGTTATCCTACTCCGGTTGGATTCAATGTATTCAATCCTTCTCACGCAACACCACAGAATTCACCGATTCCACAAGCGAATCAACCAAACGGTTTCCCAACACCGGCGCCGGGAGGAATGATTGATCAGTCTCCTCGGTATAACGGATCGGGAAATGGAATTCCGATGAATGGAGCGATGCAGAATGGTGCACCACAAATGCAGGGAATACAAAATCCTTACCAGGCAACACCTCAGATACAGGGAATGCCGCCTGCTATTCAGCAGCAGATGCCTGCTCAACCAGGTTACCAGATGGCACCTCCTGCACGGCAATTGCAGCCACAGTTGGCGCCAACACCAGACCCTGCTACCCAGACTTTTCGCGGATCCAGATCACCCACGGCGATGAGGAAACAGTTAGTACCTAACTATTCACGACGCCTGTTTGGGCAACGAAGTTCTTCCGGGAATACAAACAGAAAATTTAATGTCCAGAACAGTGGAGCACGGCAACAGCCAGGCCGCTTTAAGCAGACAGGTTTTTCCCAGCGAAGATGACTCAAATGATGAGATTTGAGCTAAAAAAAGAAATGTTTTCAGGTTATCTGAATACGACCGTCAATATGGAACAGAGTCAATAACTTTGTGACACAAATGACGATTGAGATGTAAAACAGTAATAAATTAAAAATTGTTCGTAGAACATATTTATCAGGGATTCTCGGGGGAATCATGATCCGTTCAAATTGGACACCATCAACTGTGGCACTTCTTCTAAGCATGAGCTTGGTCGCCGGATGTGCCAATACTCCTGACTGTAACACTTGCCAAACTACAGGCGAGGAATTCAATACTGGGGAAAGTAATACCGGAGAATGTACTACTGGTGGATGTACTACCGGAGAATGCGCTTCCTGCCAATCTGATGCAACTACCGGTCAAGCGGAATGCGATTCTTGCGAAACCGGTTGTGATTCCTGTGGCAGAAGCAAGGGGAGTTTGTCTGCGAGATGGAAAGGTTGGTGGTTCGGGAAATTCCGTTCTCATGCCATCCCTGAAGTACTTCCCTTGGGAGTGATTCAACGCGCTCACTACCAGGCAATGCAGGCAAACGGAGAGGCTGTCGATTTTATACTCTTTCGTCACGATTTCGTTCTCTCAACCGCAGAGCTGACACCTGATGGAAAAGATAAACTGCTTGAAATTTCAGCTCGTATGCGATCAGCACCGTTTCCTGTTCTTGTCGAACGTTCTGAAAATAATTCAAATCCAGAACTCGATTCTTTTCGTAGAAATCTGATCGCTCAAATTCTGACAGACCTGGGGAATCCGGATGGCGATCAAAGAACGATTGTTTCACCAGCTTATGGACCAGGTTACAATTCCGTCGAATCCCAATATGTCTGGTTTCAACATATCTATAGTGGTATGGGCAATAACAATGGTGGCGGTGGTGGATTTGGTGGCGGCGGAGGATTTGGTGGTGGAGGTGGAGGAGGATTCGGTGGAGGCGGCGGATTCGGAGGTGGCGGCGGAGGTGGCGGCGGCATCTTCTGATACCGTGTCACTAAATTGAAAGTGTGAGGGTAAGCAGAGAAGAGTTCAAAAATACAGTTACTAAACGGCTTCAATCAAAGAGTTGAAGTCGTTTTTTTATGAATAGAGAAATCTGTTACTGAAAGAGAAAAAATAGTTCTTTGAATTGATGTAGCTATTCAGCCGCAGGGCGCTAGCGAATTGTTGATTTAGTATTTCCGAAGTCCCGTAATTCGCTTCAAGTTATCTTTGATCGCATTTTCATGTGGTCAAAGGGCTGAAAAGGGTAGTTTTGAAATAGTATGTAGGTCAGGCTATGCCTGACGAGATGAATGCCTTGTTGTCGTAGTATATTCCAGTCAATCCAGTTTTTCTCATTTGTAAATTGAATTCAACCGTATGAACCGGGCCTGCTTTTTGTCAGGCACGGCCTGGCCTACGACTTTATCCACAAGCCATAGATGAGTGGCTTGCTTTGGTACGGTTGGCAAGGCAGGCCAGCTATAGCTGGAAATTTATATTACTAACGTTAAAAGTTTGTGAACGGTACGCAAATTTTGAGAATACCGTTTTGGTTACGACGGTCAGACCAACCGTGCTGGGATTTCTATTAACTGGAATAAATGTGTCCATTGAAATTAGAACTTATGAGGGTGATTCTCAATCACTCAGTCAGTTTGTTGTGAATACCTGGCTCGAAACCTATCGAGACCAGATGAGTGTTCCCGACTGGACTGCAGAATATTTCGATTGGCAAATGACAGGCCCTGATTATTCTGATCGCGAATTGTTATTAACTGCCTGGAAAGGTAATGACCTGGTTGGATCGATGCTGGCAATGCCCTTTGATTTATGGGTCAATGGAAAGCAACTTGAAGGAGCGCATGGTAGTTGGCTTGCGGTTACTCCAGAAGTCCGCAGAGATGGAGTTGGCCTGATGTTGTCGAACGAAATGAACCGCAGGCAACATGAACGAAATTATTACGGACGACTCGGGTACGCTTTTCTAGGCTCAAAGCAATCTCTTGGGCCGCGGTTCTGGAAGTCAGGCAGAACAAATACTAAATTTGTCAGGCGTATGTATTTGTGGGCTCGCGTTTTGAATTCGAAAGCTGTTTCTGGGTGGACGAACAAAAAATCAGAGAAAATCGCGATGTCACTTCTTCCTCAATTTATCTACGGCGTGGGTAAACCTGATCACGATGTGCTGATCCGTGCGTATGAACCTCAAGATCTTTCTGCGTGCTTGAATTTAATTAATACACAGGCAAAGAAGGCTGATTTGGCGGTACTTTGGTCAGAAGATCGTCTGAACAAACAGTTAAGTTATCCAGGATTAGCAGAGACATTAGTCGTTGAACAAGAAGGAAAAGTGATCGGGTTTCTCAACTTTCATTTACTCGGACTGTTCCTGCACGGTCGCATTACATCTGCAATTATCGATTTGTTCGCCTGCGAGAACCTCACCGCCAGGCAGGCATCTAGTTTGCTGGCAGTATCTCTTAAGAGAATGAAAACGCTGAACGCAGACTTGGTTTTAATGCGAGAATTCGCGGCTCAGCCCAAAATGGCTTTGTTGAAGTCGCGGTTCATCCCACAATTTTCAGACTCACACCTGATGATCAATGGAATACGTGAACAAGAGGACTCATTCTTGAGTAAAAGTAGAAAAATACAGATTCTTTGGAGGTAGTTAATGACGCAGGGCTCTCATATATCCTATACCTACTATATTG
>JAJRTM010000371.1 GCA_024278285.1 Planctomycetota bacterium | reverse complement strand
TAAGGCATTACCTGGAAGATCGCTCGCTCTTTCTGAAAAAAACGAACCAGACCAATAAAAACGAAACTGCAACCGCCCCCAGCCATAAGAGGTATGTGTTATCGCCACCGAGCGAACCTTTTAGCCGGGTAATATTACCGCGTAAAGAAATGAACTGCCGCTTAATCCACGGTTCCGGCTCCTTGTAACGCATCACCATGCACTGCTTGCCGGAATTCCCAAAGGAACTTTCATCAAAATCTTTGTTGATGGGCGAACTTTCTGCGAGCGGTTCTAATTCAAAAATGACAATTTCGGTGTAACCTTTACCTCCTCCAAAAGAAGAAACAGTTGTGATGCGAGAAGGAACAATAATCCCATTTTGTGCGGTGTATTTCACACGCTTTTCAAAACTCATACCCTTAACAGGTGCAGTGGCCAAATGCTTGAAAGGATACGGTGAATTCATTTCAAGTTCAGGATCGATTGAGATTTTGTCACGAGTCGGGACTAATAAAGAGAGCCTTGCCCCATCAGGATTCGAGTTATCAAGAACAATCTTTGAACCAGATTCCTTAAGAAAATCTGTATAAGGGACACCGGAAGAACTCCATAATGAATCGAGATTATGGAAATATGTTGCCTCAATGTGTCCTAATGCCCCTTTGGCTTCCTCTGCATTCAGGTCATAAATCATCATTGAATCGGCAGCAATGCCAGGGCGAGAAACGCTGAATTCATAAATACGCTTACTGTCCCTGGCGAGCGATCTTTCAGTTTCCTCCATTTTTCCTTTGACCATGCTGAAGGTTTTGTAGTCGGCTCGAAATCTCTCTTTGCTTCGCCAGAGGTAACCTTCACTCTTCAACGGAATGCCGAGTTCTTCGGGAGTCTTTTCAAAGGCATCAGGCTCTATTTTTTCGACACGGTAAGTCCTGAATTTCCCCTGCACCGATTCAGAATACTTCTGAAGTTGCTGATGAGCTTGCTTTAACTTTTTCAGCGTTGGCTTAGAATCGCCTGCCGAGCAATAATAATTCAGATTCAATAAAAGAGCAGTCTGCAAGAGCAATAATTGGCATTTACGAGTCAACCGCATGGAGAGCCTCATTTCAAATTCCCGGCTAATCATTATTGAATTCTAAAAGCATCTCTTACTTTACTTCCAGTAGTTTTTTCATGGCGTCCATCAGCCCTTTTTCGACCTGCGGGGCTACGCGAGAAACGATGCCTGTTTCATAACCACCCTGGCTGTAAGCGATTTCTGTTCCAATATATCCGGTGCCGTAATCGCCGTAGGCTGCCATCGCGATGAATTCTTTGGGACGCATCTGCTGTGCTGCAAGTTGGTACTCAACAAACAATTCACCCGGCATGTGAAGCACGCGAGCAGGACCAACCTGTAAACAAGTAATTTCGATGCGATGACCGCTGGCGATGCGCCGTAGAAAAAC
This sequence comes from Planctomycetota bacterium, assembly GCA_024278285.1. GTDB lineage: Bacteria > Planctomycetota > Planctomycetia > Planctomycetales > Planctomycetaceae > Rubinisphaera. The sequence goes on along the minus strand of JAJRTM010000371.1, from coordinate 3,784 downwards.
AAGGTCACGGGCGGCTCGAAGTCGCGATCTTACTTTTTCTTTTTCGTTAGTCAGCTTCGCCAGCAATGCTTCTTCAACAAGAGTCTTGCGAACAGGAATTGAAACGGGTTCAATTCTCCAATGCACGTCACTGGCTGAAACGGGTGATTTCTGTTGAGATTCCCAGGCGAGTTTCATTCCATGGGCAAGCCTCGTAGCCAAAAGTGTGCGTACTTCGTGTGAACCATTGTTGTATTTTCCAGCCGCGATATTTCCGCCCGCCCCATCAAAATGAATGTGAGGCAAGCCGGGCAATGCTTCTTCACGGGCTTCTCTTGCGATGCCGACGAAATCCCAGTTGACAGAACCTTTGCCGTAATAACTTTGCGGATGCGTTGCGTAATAAGTCATCACGCAAACCGGATGATCCTGATTCCAAAACGAAATCATACGAACGAATGGATCAATCGTTCCTTCGGGAGCCGCCTGGGCTTTGGGATTTCGGGAAGAGCTTTGACGCTGAATGGCAACACGCCCATCAGAACCAAGGATCCGCCGGTTTGAAGCAACTTTTTCAACAAGGCCTTTTCCTGTTCCAACGTGCGTTACCAGTTGCGATTTGATCAGCGATTGTTTTGCTGACTCTGCCAGTTTTTGCATGATATGTCGATCGAATCCAGCATTTGAAAATCGCGTTCCCAAACCTTGTTCAAAAAGCAGTTGTTCGGTAGCAAAATCACTTCCGGGAGCATCGTGCTGATGCAAGGTATGTAGGGTCACACGCTCAACCGATGTGTTTACTGCTAGCGCCAATGCTTCGCGAAATCGGTCATGGCTTTCGTTGCCAATGCCAACCCAGTCGAACGCGCATAACACAATTGGCTGCCCGGCACCAAGTAGCACAATTCCCCTTGCAGTTAACGGCGTAACAATTTCTTTGACAGGCGTTACCGCACCATTGCATAAGGGCGAACCGATTGGCGGGGTCACATCAAGCTGAAAAATCGCAACCCGCAAGTTTTCATCAGCACTAAGCGATTTTGGAAATAGTCCGCCGCAGAACATAAGAAGTATAATAAGAGTTCGCTTCATCACTTTATTCCTGTTTATTGAGGGAACCATTCCGTTTTATCGATTGATCAACGACATCACCTCTGCCCGGGCAGCCACATCTTTTTTGAATTTTCCTCGCAGCGCACTGGTAACGGTGATACTGCCCGGCTTGCGGATGCCGCGAATCGCCATGCAGGAGTGTTCTGCTTCGATCACGACTGCAACGCCTGCGGTACCAAGTTCGCGTTCGATTAAGTCTGCAATCGTTTGTGTCATCCGTTCCTGAACCTGCGGCCTGCGGGAGACTTCTTCAACAACTCTCGCCAGTTTGCTTAACCCAGTCACTCTCCCTTTAGGAATGTAAGCGACATGGGCAACGCCGCTGAATGGGAGCAGATGATGTTCGCACATGCTGGTGAAAGTGATATCGCGAACCAGCACCATTTCGTCGTAAACTTCCGGAAAGGTAACACGCAAATGTTCTTCAGGCGATTTATTCAAGCCGGAAAACATTTCCGCATACATTTTGGCGACACGCCGGGGCGTCTCTAATAAACCGGGACGCTGCGGGTCTTCGCCAACCGCTTTGAGGATGGTTCGAACTGCCTCTTCAATCGCAGGTAAATCAACTGCGGATTCATTATCATTTTCACTCATCTTGTTTTCTCTATTCTGATTGATGATCTATTTCGGTAAGCCGGAAATAGATGAACAGGGTAGCCCGACCACTTTTAGTGGTTGGGTGCCGCCAGGCACAAGATGCTCGCGCCATGTGCTTTCAATTTCCTTTGAACTTCCAATAATGATGGAACCCGCATGTCGCGAACTTCTTGTTGCTACGCAACCCAACCGCTAAAGCGGATGGGCTACCCAGTTATCATAAAAAAACTTGCCACTTCTGCGCAGCATTTCATGGATAAGAGCCTAACCTACAAAGTTGTAGGCCGTTTGCGTGAAATCACAATATCAGAAATGCCCAATCAATTACAAATCAGCGAGTAATGATTTAATCGTTCGGGATCGAGCCAGAACCGAAACTGGCTTGGTTTCCCCCTGAAGAAGCCTCTTTACCCTGGCTGTTTAATGTCCAATCGTACTTAAAATAGGCAAGTTCAACCTGTCCCGCGAGCGCCTGTTTCAGGCCGGTTTTGGTCGCTGGGTCTTTCACACGGGGAAGCAGAAAAGAGATGACGCCGTAGTTGCCGCCGAAATCGTCTTTGTACCAGTTGAGAATACTGCTCAGATAAAGTTTTTTTTCCTCGGGGACGTACTTCACATATTCCGGGTTATTGGCAAAAGAATTCGCCTGGTCTTCCAGTTGTTCGTTCAGGCGATCCGCTGCGTATGCTTCCGGTCTAATTTGTGGACAACTTTTCGCCGCACAGACCAAAGCCATGTGAACCCGTGGATCGTGGAATTCTTCGCGAACCCGTTTATGTTCCAGCGTGTTGAGCGAAATCATTTCTCCTGCGAGAATATGTTCCTTGATATCAAAAAAGTCGGTCTCGCCCTTCTGCTTCAAATCGAGAACGCTCCCTTTTATTTTATGAATAATGACCCCATGAATCACAAACGCATTGTAAGCGTTGCTGTAATAAGCGAGTTTCGCATTGTCGGTTTTTAAATTTTTAGGATGGGCGTTCGCCAGTTGCTTCAGATAAGTCTTGAACAGAAAATTGCGTTTGAAACCGTCATAATCGACCTGTCCGTTTGCGATATAAGATCGCAGCAGATAATCCCAGAGGTTATGATCGACCCCCGAAATATCGGGATGAATTTCCGGGTAACTGGGAGGCTGCGGGATCGCTTTGAATGCTTGCGATCCGACATAGATCGGAATCAGAAAACTGAAAGCAGCCAGCCAGAGAAAGGCTCCTGAATATTCTTTTTTTGATTTCTTCATTGTTTTGTTCTTATGTTCAAGAATGCTTATCGCGATTTTTCATACTGATGTCATTCACACGTGGAATGTCCAACGAATTGAGAATGGGGAACAGAATGCTGGATTGTTCGCGTTCCTGATTTTTCGGGTTCATTTTCTCATCAGGAAGATCGCCAAAATGTAGAATCTCCATCGGGCATCGCACAATACATTCTGCGCACGCAACACAAGGGGAATCTTTCAAGGTGACGGGGAGTCCCTGTAAGGCTCTGGATTTGATATCAATTCCCATTTGACAATACTGATTACAGACATTGCAGTCGATACACTTACCAGGTTCTGCGGAGATCTTGAAACGTGACCAGCGCCCCCAGAAATTCATCCAGAACGCGAGCGGGCACCAGAATCGGCACCAGATCCGTTGTCCTAAAAATGGATAAACACCAATCGCAATCGCCCCGGATAAAAAAGTGCCGACAACCGTGTTGTAATAACCGAACGGGCTTTCATAACCTGAAAGATGAAACAGTGTTGCGATCACCGCTAGCGGAATAAAAACGTAACCGAACCGCTCCGCCCAGCGGGGCGCATCTCCTTTCGGTCCGCGATGCCGAAACGAATTGCCAACCGTTTCTGCCAAAGCGCCACACGAACAAATGTGCGAACAGTAATGCTTTCCGACCAGTAACGTAAAAATGGGAAGCACAAGAAACGTCAGCACAACCGCCCAGACAACGCCCACAATTGCAACGACCGTCCACCAGGGAGGATCGCCTAATTGTGCGACTGGATCTAAATCGAACGCGGTCATATTAAGTGGCCACGCATTGAGAGAGCGAGTCAACAACGGCGTCCACGGGTTTCGTCCCC
>JAJRTM010000370.1 GCA_024278285.1 Planctomycetota bacterium | reverse complement strand
CGCCGCCTCGCCGCCCTGTTCATCGATAAACGGCGAGCTCAACACTTGCAGCATTCCGCCAAACGGATTCGCCATCTGCATTTCGCCCTCAGCCGTCACGTTCGTCACTTCAGTCGCGTTGACAATACTGCGAGCGGTCCCGCGAAGGGCCTCAGGCACAAGCACATATTTGGCCGGCGCAATCACCGGACGAGACGTCCCATCAATACGATCATCCTTCACCTCGGTCGCTCGATAATGAAGCACCTCTTCGATGTCCGTCCAATCGACCAACGGAATCGCCGCGTTGAACGAACTCGATGTCGTGTTCCCCGCACCGACCCAGTTCCGGTTCGAACCGTTCGTCTTATACAAAGTCGCTCCCGCTCCTTTCGGACGATACACATAATTGCCACTTCCAGCTTCTGCATCGCTCACGCCACGCACAATCGTTCGTTCGCGTTCCTGCCGCAAGTAATAACCGAGTGCCATCGCACGCCGGTTGATTTCGCCCGTTTGATCAAAAGCAATCAACTCCTCATTGATCGACAAAATCCGCCCCTGCTTCGCTTCCGAAGTCGTGACATATTTTTCCTCGAATGTCGATTCTTCATAAGGATGCCCTTCCGCCACTTCGGCTGGACCCGCCAACGCGCGGAATCCCGACAGTTTCTGGCTTCGCAGCGACGACGGGATTACCGTCACCAACTGATCCCCCACAAAGCCCTCCGTGCTTTCGTATCCCTCAACCACTTTGCGACCAATCAACTCCCCGGTCATCACCTGAAACAGATGCGTGCTGACTCCAGGATTCGATTCGCGAAGCAGCGCCGCAGCCGGCTTCTCTCCCGAAAATACTTCCTGCGTTCGCCGTAAATTGGAAAGTACCCCGCACGCTTCCGCCAGTTCGTAATAACTAAAATCATCCGCACTGATCTTCTTCTCGTTCAGTAGATCGCACGCCTTCTGATAAAACTTTTCCGGGCCAAGCGATTCCACCAGATCTCGTAAATTCTGTCCCTGCATATTCTGTTTTCCTTTATCTCTCTATTCATTATTAACGGAGCACAGACATTCCTGTCTGTACTAAATATAGATTCGCCATCATCGCGATGAAACTTATCCAATCGCTGCATTCACATTCGCAGACCCGACATGAAACGCAGAAGCGAACGAAACTCGCAATAGCGTCGTGCTGTTCGCGTTGTACTGAACCGCTCGGGCAATCGCATCTCCCGAAGAGGCGACCGCTTCGAGTTGCTGGTTCATCAACGTCGAAGCATTTTCATCTGCCCCGAGCAAATCGCCCAGCTCGTATGTTGCGGATTGCGCATCAAATTCATAAACCGAAAGCGGACTCACATCGACCGAAATCGATTCGGTCTCTCCAGCCGCAGTTGGTTGATGAGCCACTCCCAGAAAGACCGCTGCAAACGATGCCTGGGTCGTCACCAGATTGGTATCCCACGGATAATCCGCGGCTGGTTTTGCATCGTCTGTATCGAGATAAACCAAATCTCCCGCCTCAATCACTGTGCCTGAATCAACACGCACTTTCACCAACTGAACCTGCCCACTACGAAATCGAAGTCGATTAGCCATCAAATTTCCTTTCTCAAAAACCTAATTACCGTAGGGTGCGTCGTGACGCACCTTTGAATCTGTTGCCTACCTGATGGTGCGTCACGACGCACCCTACGGCTTACTCAACTTTTAATCGCACGAATAAACGCCTGATCGATCAAATCAATCCCTCTCTCCCCCCGGCTCGTACTACTCGGTGCAGAGCGTTGTAGTTCACTGCAAAGTTGACGTCGTTCTTGGAGCAACCGCCGGCGTGTTCCCTCCGTTTTCGCTTCCATCAGCAGTTCACGAAACTCTTTCGTCATCGCCCGCTTCGGCAATCGTGCCTCCTGAATCAGTTGCTCAACATGCGATTCTTTCTTTGCTCGTTTTTTTGATGAAAGATATTTTTTCATCAATTTGTCATAACGAGACCGCATCGAAGCGAGTTTCCCTTTCACTTCTCGCAGTTCCGATTCCAACAGCGACTCCACCTTTTCAGAAGCATTTCTTTCAGCCGTCTGTTCCTGAAATGTGCTTGTTGTCGCCGGATAAACGACTGCATCGACACTGATCACTTCTTCAATCTTTTCGACTTTCGTCTTCTCTGCATTTCGGCGAGCCAGCACGACATGGCTCATCCCGACAAACGCCGTTTTCTTTTCCGCCAAGGCTAAAAATGTTCGACCCGAATCAGTTTCCAGAACCTGAATATCTCCGCGAATCCGCCCTGCTTCAAATCGCACATTCATAATCGAGCCAACCAGATCTCGCGTGCTGCGTTCATGCGGACGGGAAGCATTCTCCGCATGATCCAGAAAGACCGGCCTGTTCTCATACAAAGGGAGTGCATTTCGCAGCGCCTCTTCTGTGTACTCGTATCCATTTCGAGATTGCGAACCAGCCAACGCCACATCAAGCACCTGCATCAACTCACGATCCACACCACCGCTCGCACTTTGCCAATCAGCAATATGTTCCTGAAGTCTCTCGCTCACTGCTTCCAATTCACTCTGCTGCCCTGTTGTTTGCATCATCTTCTTATCCCCGATATCACCATGAAAAAAGTATTGAATCATTTTCTGCATCAACATTATTTATCCCCTCACCCTACATCGTTTGGTTGCGCGAAGTTTGATAGGCAGTAGGCAGTAGGCAGTAGGCAGTAGGAATTAGGGTTTCTCTCGTAAGTGGGAAATTAACACCCCGGCTCGCCTGGTTTTTTCCTAACGCCTAATACCTACTACCTAACGCCTATTCTCAAACGCCTATTTTCTCTGCTTCGAT
>JAJRTM010000369.1 GCA_024278285.1 Planctomycetota bacterium | reverse complement strand
CTGGTCCGAAACAGGAAAACTGCTACGAACAATATGTATGCGCGATCGCAGCTTCTGGGTACTACACGGTCACGGTCAGTCATTCGACAGGTAAAATAGTTGGTAACCGTGCTCGCTTAACCGTTATTCGCTATGCGGGAACGAAGCAAGAGTCGCGAGAAAAGGTGAATGTCATTTTTGATAAGGCGAATAAGAAATTTCGAATTTCACTTCATCAGGGACGCCGGATGAAAAAGAACCCCGTTTATATTCCGATTAAAGAAACATCACGCGCCAAGCAGAAACGGACTCACCTGCAACTTCTTTCGTTAAGAAATTCGATGTCCCGACAACAGCCTTGGCTCAATCAAATTCGTACCAATCCGGCTGGGGCTGTTGGTTATTCGCCCGTGATTGTTCCGGTCACCTCTGGTTCATCGCTGACGGCTTCTGCTGTCGTTTCGGCTGACCGCAGATATGTGCGTATTAGCCTTGAACCACGCTTTACGAATATTACTGATGTTTTCACATTCAGTTTTGTTAATGGCGGACAATAGCGGTTGCCACCTGCATAATTTCTTCTTCTGTCCAATCCGATCTTGCCCGCACATCAACAAGATGACCTTGCGACATCACGCCTATCCGATCACAAATCGCGATCAGTTCTGGAAGATACGAACTGACAAACAAGATCGCTTTCCCGGCTGCCGCCAATTCACCAATCAGTCGATAAATTTCCGCTTTGGTTCCCACATCGATACCGCGAGTCGGTTCATCCAGAAGGAGAATCTCTGCGTCCTGGTGCATAATTCGAGCAATCGCAACTTTCTGTTGATTCCCGCCTGAAAGGTCGCTGATTGATTGGGCAGAACAAGCCGCTTTAACCTGCAGTCGATCCATCCACTCCAGTGATGAGTTTCGTCTATGATTCAGATCAAGAAATCCCCAACGGGAATAAGGCTCTAAAGCGGACAGGGTCAGGTTATCTTCGATGGACATCCCTTGTGCAAGACCTTCTGTCTTACGGTCTTCCGAAACGAACCCTATTCCTGCCTGGACAGATCGCCTGGGCGATGGGCGAAAAGAAACAGAGGCCATTTTCACTTCTCCATGACGTATTTCATCCAAGCCGTACAAATGACGCAGCAGTTCGGTACGTCCTGAACCGATCAACCCCGACAGCCCCATAATTTCTCCTCTTCGTAGTTCAAAAGAAATATCGGTGGGGGTTTTCTCTCCGCACAATTTCTTTGTTTCCAAAATAATATCACCTGCCTCATGAGGAACTTGCGGAAACAAATCGTTCACTTCACGTCCAATCATTAAGCGGACGATATCGTCATCGGTGATGCTTTCCAGTTCGCCGCTACCCACACTTTGTCCGTCACGCAAAACGATATAATTATCACAAATTTCTCGCACTTCTTCCAGAAAATGGCTGATATAAACGATCCCCAAGCCTCGCTTTTTAAGGGTTCGAATAACCTGAAACAGCTTTTCGGTGTCTTGAGCGGTTAACGAACTGGTCGGTTCATCAAAAATAACAACACGCGATTCAACAACCAACGCCCTGGCGATTTCCACCAGTTGCTGTTGAGCAGAAGAGAGTAACCGGGCAGGCGTTTGGGGGGAAATGTGATCCAGTCCGAGTAGTTCGAGAACATTCTGAATCCGTTTGTATTGCTCGGCGTGATTGAGAAAACCGAATCGAGACGATTCACAACCAAGCATAATATTATCTTCAATGCTCAAATCTTCTGCAATCGTCAACTCCTGATAGATCATGCTGATGCCACTAAGACGGGCATCGTGAGGGTGTTGAGGTGTATAAGAATTTCCCGCAAGCTGCATCGTCCCGGCATCTGGCAGAATCGCCCCGCTGAGCAATCGCATCAACGTACTTTTCCCTGCCCCGTTTTCACCAATCAACGCAGTCACATGGCCAGGCTGTATGGAAAAGGAGACATTATCCAAGGCGACAGTCGGCCCGAACTTTTTCGAGATCCCTGACATTTCAAGCAGGCTAGCATCCATTGAATTACCGTTTTTCATGAGGGGGCTTATTCTTGATTCATGAGTGGATTTTTTTTTGTTTCCATTGCAGCGAAACATATTTTTTCACATAACTCAGGAAAGGACCATCCCATTTCTTTGGCAGCTAACGGAATATTACTGTGATCTGTCATGCCGGGAATTGTATTGACTTCCAAAACCCAGGGTTCTGCCTGCTGATCGAGAATCAGATCAACACGCGCTACCCCGCTTGCACCGAGTGCCTTGTAGGCAGCCGTTCCTGTAGAGATAAGTTTCTGTTTGACATCGCAAGCAAGATTGGCATCGAAAACAAAACTGGTTGATTCATCTTCGTACTTTGCGTGATGATCATAAAATTGAGTGTTGAAATTTATTTGAATAATCGGAAAGACCGTTTCCTCAAACAGGCCCAGCGTCCATTCACTCCCCGTGATCGCTTTTTCGATCAGTCCCAGCGAATCGTATTCCAGGCAAAGTTCAATTGCTGCCTGTAATTCCTGCGGCTGCTTGACCAACGACACACCAATACTCGAACCTTGAGCCTCCGGCTTGACGAACAAAGGGTAACCAAGTTGTTGTGCGCGTTGTTCAAGTTCCACCAAGCAGGTCTCGTCAGAAAATGTGATCGCCTCGGGTGTTGGGATGTTGTGCTGTTTGAAAATATGCTTTGCTTCTGATTTATGAAACGCTAATCGTGAAGCTGTTGGATCACTCCCGGTATAAGGGATATTTGTTTTTTCGAGGATCGTCTGAAGCTGACCATCTTCGCCGAACGTACCATGTAAAGCGATGAGAATTACATCACACACAGGCCAGTTGAACGAGCAAAGATTCGTCTCGGCTGGGTCAATGCGATCAACTTGATGCCCTGAAAATTCCAATGCGTTCGCTACCGCGCGACCACTTTGCAAGCTGATGGCTCGCTCCGCAGAATTTCCTCCCATTAAAACAATAACTCGCATATCAATCAGCCAGTCACCATTTTCAGGACGGTTGGATAGGCGAGAAACAGACCATAACCGACAAGCCCAATCAGGGCGAGCCAGACAATCAAACCGATTAAACCGATGGTTCCATTTTTGTAATTTTCGAGAAGTCGCCACCATTTGCGACGGGAATGTTGCTTATCGATTTTCTCGTAAAGCGATTTCATTTCTGTCTTGCGGCTGCCAGATTCCTTCTCCATAATCAGTTCGTTAACCTGTTGCTTAAATTCTGGGACGCTACCAATGCCCACCCACTTTGCATTCTTATTTTTGGTTAAATGCGTTGTTTCATCCAGAAGTTTTGTCGCGAGTCCTCGATGGATCTGGTCTACAGGCATGCGTTTGACCTGCTCTTTCCCGGTACGATCTTTGAAGCGAACGAACCAGGTTCCTTTCGATTCCTGTGCTTTTTGAGCTTGTTGCTCTTTCCCTTGATCGCGAGAAGATTTGGAAGGAAGACTCACCGTTTTTTCTTGAATGTGGGCGGCGGTCTGCTTGCCAGACTGCATCGAAGAAGCAGACGCTGCGCCAAGCATCACTTTTTCGTCAGATTCAATAAAGCTGAGTGTTTGATTTTCCAGCCCCAACGAGAGCACGTCTGCCAACAGTTCTTCACACGACTGGTAGCGATGCTCTTTTTTCTTGGCGATCATTTTATCGATCATCAAATCGAGTTTGGCAGGGACGGACTTATTAATTTTTGCAGTGGAAGTGAACTTTCCTTTTTCTTTGGCAAGAATTAATTCGAGTGTAGAATCGCCCTTGTACGGTGTGGTTCCGGTCAGGAATTTATAGAGGGTGCAACCTAACGCATAAATATCGCTGCGTGCATCGACATACTTCGCATTGCGTGCCTGTTCGGGGGGCATGTAAAGTGGTGTCCCCAGTCCGGTGCCCGATTGCGTCATCGATTGATCTTCATCAGTCATTTTGGCTAAGCCGAGGTCTGCCAGTTTGACGGCTCCATTTTTGGTCACCAGAATGTTATCTGGTTTGATATCGCGATGAATGATCTTCATTTTGTGAGCATGAGCCAGAGCTTGCGCACAGACAATAATAACGTGCAACGCATCTCCAACTTCCAGCGTAGTTTTGGTATCGATCCAATCCTGCATGCTGGAGCCATCGATCAATTCCATGGCGACATAGTTAACTCCTTTATCTTCGCCTACCGCGTAACAGCGAACCACATTGGGGTGTTCAATCTTCGCCATCGCGCGTGCTTCACGAATGAAACGTTCGACAAAAATTTTGTTTTCTGCAATCGCAGGAGCCATCACCTTCAACGCACATTTGCGATCAAGGCTGATCTGATGAGCCAGATAGACAGCCCCCATGCCTCCCTGTCCCAGTTTTTTAAGAAGACGGAAATCGCCTAATTGTTGGGCTTTCTTCTTTTTGGGTGTAGGGGTTTTTTTCTTATTCCCAGACGAAGTCGGCGTGTTCTGGTTACCTGTCTGATCAGTGGGCATGATTCAATTTCTCTATTTATGAATGCGATGAGAAGAGAGGAATTTATCGAATAACAACTAAAATATGGTGCCCGCATTTTCATGAGAATAACAAACAGAAGCCGTGTTCGATACACAGCTTTTGAAAGGAACAGCATGCCCAGTATGACTTGTTGTAACAGGCATTGCAATTTAGAACTGGGAATTCCCAGCACGGCTGGTTTATTTTGGTAGCCGACACCAAAAAGCACCTTGATGATTTGCTAAAGTCACAAAGGAATTAACCGTTAGAAATACCATTATTAGCAGCCGTTACTTCTCTTTTTTCGCAGGAACAATCCAGACAGAATCTGCGATGACATATCCGTTTGCCTGTTTGTTGTTAATAACAACCTTCGCCGAGGTCTGCGTTGAGAAACGGTAAGTTCCCAGCGAAACAAATGCCTTCTTAATTGTTGGTATCTTTTTCTGATTCACAATTTTCGTTTCAGTCCCATCAGAATGATAAATGGTGACAGGAACATTTGAGGCCCGGTTTGGGTTGTGTGCGTAAGAAATCCGAACTTCGTAGAATCCATCTTGCGGGACTTTGAATTCGAAGGTGACAGACTTTTCGCCTTGTGATTTATTGGCATCGTGCAAATAGCTGGGGCCGACGAAAATCGCCGAAGATGAACTTCGACTCCATTCTCCCTTCATCGTCGCCTGGGTATCATCAATGACAATGCCGGGCAGTGATTTTGGTGCGATTCCGACGCGAGGCTTTCGGTAAGGTCCGGTATATTCAAGTACCTGTCCATCTTTGAGAAGTTGTTTTTTCAGCAATTGATAATCGATATTTTGTACTGCCTGCTGATGATCGATCGATTGACAGGCAGCCGTCGCTGCGGACTGACCAAGAATCATAAAGACCGGCTCCATGCGAATTGAACCGTACGCGATATGAGAAGACGAAAGACAAACCGGCACAAGCAGGTTCGCACATTCTTTCTCTTGTGGTACGATCGCAGAATAACTGACCGGATACGGTCCACCCGGACTGACTTGAATATCTCCCTCATTTCTTGCAAACCCTTCAGCGGTCACATAACGCTGGACGTTGTGTGAATCCATATTGTACGACCCCATTCCAATCGGCTTGAAGGTTTCCAATTTGCGAATCAGATGATTTTCGGTCATCACAAAATCGCTGACCATTCTGCGAGCTTCCCGCACATAAAGTTGATGTGGCCAGTTTTCGTTATCGAGAAATTCATCTTTCGCCAATCCCCAGGTATTCATGCGGGTTTGAATCTTTTCCGGGACACGCGGGTCATTCGCCAAAAACCAGAAAAATCCTTGTTCGTAATCGCGATGCTCGTTGATGATGCGTTCTCGCGTTTTGTAATCGCCCTCGGGATAATCGTAATTCATGCCGATGTTGTCGGTAGAAAATGCACCATGATTATTGGTATCGGTTTTGCGATTGGGGATCATGTCAAACTTATTGAACACGCCGTCCCAGCCTGTTTGCAGATATCTTGCCAATAGTTCGTAACGGAGCGGATCGTAATTTTTTGGTTTCGGAAACGGAACGCGATTTTCGGGATGGTTGGAAAGGCACATGCGGAAACAGTAAGCCTGGATGCGGTGGTCTGCGGTTCCGTCTTCGCCGGGGTCATCGCCGTGAACTCCCGGCAGTAGTCCACTGCTGCGATCTCCCGGCACCAGATACGCACTAACGGGGTTAAAAAATTGATGCGAAACCGCGCGAGCTTTCTGCACGCCATTCATCGTTTCGCCATATTGCGAATTCGCTTCTCGACCAACGGTGTAGCTCACCCCCGCTTTAGCCATTAAATCGCCTTCGTAAGTGGCATCGATAAAACGCTTGCCACGGAATCGTCTTCCCGATTCCATTTTGATTTCGATAATCTGATTCGCTTTTTTCGTGACACCACATTTTAAGTCGAGCCGTTCGTTGCGATAAACCGGGATGTTGTTTTCTGCTACAAGTTCCTCATAAACTTTTTCAGCCAGGTGCGGTTCAAAGACCCAGATCGCTTTTTTCTTTGGCTGATATTTTTTGAACTCTTCCGCTTTTTCCCATTTCCAAGTTTTGGAGTTATCGTAAATTGTTTTCAGGCGTTGATAGTAAGCGAGCGCCATTCCACCGACGACGGTTTTGTTTCCGGAATCGGTATAGCCAAGCCCGCCAGATGTCAGTCCGCCCAAATGAACGCCCGGCTCGATAAGAATAACCGTCTTTCCCAACCGAACAGCTTGAACCGCTGCAACAACCCCCGCAGATGTTCCACCGTAGATAACGATATCTGCAGAATGCACTTTGCCGGGGGACTCTGCATTTGCATGGAAACTGCCAAGTAAAAAAAACGTACCTGCAAACAGGACGCCGATAAAAGAAAAATAACGGTCTCGTTGATACTTCATCGATGGTCTCTCCGCTGGTTTCAGAAAATTTGTTGGCTATCCGAAAGACTATTGCAGTTAGCTTATACTCTGCACGGTTACAATTGATCGTTTAACGGCAATACCGTTCATGTTTTCATAAGTCGCGACTCTTGCTAAGGTTACGTTTGAACTAAAACAAACACCAGCAAGGAGTCGCGATATGTTTGAGCAAGGTTGCTCCCGTTTGCCTGCGGATGAGAGTGGGCGTATTTTAGAT
>JAJRTM010000368.1 GCA_024278285.1 Planctomycetota bacterium | reverse complement strand
GGGTGAACTGTGCATACCTGTTGACGCAGTCGCCTTTGGCTTGCCGTTAAACGAAATATCTGCCATTGAGCAGAATCTATTGAACACAGCCCTGCAAAACGATGTTAGCCGCCCATGATTTCTGTTAATTCGACAGCGCGGTGTTCTTGGGCGGAAAGGTAGCAGGCTTCAACCAGAGCCATTGTTTTCAGGTTGTCTCGGCCGTTCAAATCGGCAGGCTGAGAAGTTTCCAGACTGACCAGAAGTTCGCACATTGGCCCTGCAAACGCATCTGGAAACCAGGCTTCTTTCCAGCGTGGCTGGTGCCAGCTTCCCGGTTTTTGGGTCGTTGTAAAATCGAGCGTACTCGGCATTTTTTTGGGATACGAAGGCCAGCCGAGTGTTCCTTTCGCCAAGCCTTCCGTCCCTTCCACTCGCCAGTTAACTCCGATATCGGGTTCCGCTCCTTCCAACGCAGGACCGGTCCAGACATCATCCCAGCTTGTGGCTCGCAGGCCGTTTTCGTATTCCAGAATATAAGTGCAAATGCCATCTGTATGAGCAAACTTTTTTTCCGTGCGAGGATCAGAACGGAAGCTGGCAAAAATACGAACGGGGTCGCCAAACCAGAAGCGGAACGCATCGATATGGTGAATTGACATAATGCGTAACGTGACCCAACCGAGCCGTTGTTGCCAGGGCATCCAGTGAGGAATGGCTCGCATATCCATGGTGGCGAATACCGGTTCCCCCAACATCTTTTGATCCAAAATCGACTTGCAGGCACGGATCGACTGGTCGTACCGCATATTCTGATTGACCACCAGCGTGATCCCGGCTTGTTCACATAATTCGACAATCTCGACTGCTTCTGCGTAATTCATGCCAAGCGGTTTTTGAGCCAGGACTCCACGAATGTGCGAGTGCTTCACGACATCTCGAATAACACTTAACTGAATATCGGGAGGGACTGCGATATCGATTACGGGAATTGTCTCTTCCTTGAGCATCTGCTGGTACGTCGAATACGCAGTCATCCGAAATCGCTTGGCAACTTCTATTGCATTGGCTTCGTTTCGTGAAGCGACCGCGACCGGATTCAAACCAGCCAGCCGGTAGGCGGGTATCTGGCAGTCACGCATGATAAAACCAGACCCGATACAACCAATCTGCACTTTCCGGTTTTCCGGTCGAACAGGGAGATAGTCAATATTAAAATCCGCTGCAGTCTGTTTCATCGAAGCATCCTGTTTGAGAGGTGACAGATCGCGCAACAGGAATTTACAATCTTGGAATTGCTGAATCTGCGCTACGGTCTTACTGTATGCCTAACGTTGAATTTCTTTGCGTTTTGCGTAAAGTGATAATAGTTTTCTATGGTAGCGGCTCTTGAAATTAAACACCTTTAATGGTTCATTTTAGCAAGCAGAGACCTTACGCACAGTTTTTACAGGTTCTGAATTACAATTTTCATAAAATAAAATAAATGATGCTACATTTTGAGATTTTTGCTACGCTACCCACTCAACAGCTTTGCAAACACCTTTCAATTTTCAAAAGGATGTAATCTAATGAAGCGATTCACATTATTGATTTGTTGTTTAATGGCTATTGCCTGTTTGGGGTTTTGGAGATTGGTCGCACAGCCTGAGCCATCTATTCATGCGCAAGATGTGGCTAGCGTTCAAGTCGTGGATCATCGACGAATGGAACAAATTGAAAGGCATCTGGACGAATTAATCCACGAAGCTGAAAAACTGGAAGATGCAGGAAAGCATGAACATGCAGAAAGAGTACAACACGAAATAAACAGGATCGAAAAACATCTGCACCAGATGCACGAACATGCTGAGCGAGCAGAACACCATGAACCTGCACATCACTTTGCAGAAGCTGAACAGAAACGGGATCATCTGCTTGAAGCTGCTCAAAATCTGAGGTATGCCGGCAAACCTGAATTGGCAGAACAACTTTACCGAGAAGCAGGAAAAGTTGAACAGCATTTGCACGAGATGCGGGAGGCTGAGCAAGCAGGACGTAATGAAGAGGAAATTTATTTCACAGAAGCCGGTCAGAAGCGTAACCACATGCTTCAAATGGCGACACACCTGATTAGAGCGGCAGAAAACCTGAGACACGCCGACAAGCCTGAATTGGCAGAACAACTTCAACACGAAGCCGAAGAAATCGAGCGACATCTTCAGCATCTGCGGGAGCGGGAACATGGGCATCATCCACGCAGCTCGTTGGAACCTATCATGCACGAGTTGCATGGTCTTCGTAAAGAGGTTGCAGAATTACGGGAACAGATTCACGAGCTACACGAAGTGATTGAAGAAGCAATCGAAGAACATGGAGATGAAGACGAAGCGGAAACCGATGGGGAAGAGGATCTCGATATCAGTATGTTTGAACTTGAACCGGGAACCGATCCGATCATCAATGCGAATGGTCTGAAAATCTTCATCCAGCAACTTGGAAAACAACAGGAAAAAGGGACGCACGGAAAAGTCCAGGTTCATGGCAAGGTACAAATCAAAAGAGGTGATTCCGAGGATGTGCAGGTTTTTGTTTTTGATCAAGACGATTTGGAGGCAGGAGATTTATCGAAAATGCTTGATCTGAATGAAGTAGAACTGGGGACCGGATTAAAGGGCCTTAATTTGAAAAGCATCATCGAACAAGCCGTGGGAAAAATACCGAGTACTGATAAGAAGGCAGATAAAAGTAAGAAAGCAATGAAAAATGAAAAGAGGCCGTAGGGTGCGTCCCAGCGCATATTGACAACACAGAGTGCGTCGCGACGCACTTATTCATGTGTCACACCATATGGCCCCCGCCTCATTTGATACGTAAACGTTTCTTACGATTCCTCTTACTGCGATGAAAACCAGGCACGAAATTGATGAATATTCTTCCCCATTATGGCAAGAGGTCTGTCCTGTTTCTATCCGGTTGTT
>JAJRTM010000367.1 GCA_024278285.1 Planctomycetota bacterium | reverse complement strand
CTTGCAACCGGTATCGACACTAATAATGTCCCCTTCACACAGAACCCGGTCTCCCGGAATGCCATGCACGACTTCCTCATTAACAGACATGCAGCAAACCGCTGGGAATGGAACAGGGCCAGGAAACCCTTTGAAAAGCGGCTTCGCGTGATGCTTCAAAAAAAGGTCTTCAACCGCTTGATCCAACTCTCCAGTTGTCACTCCCGGCTGAATCATCGATTCAATCAACCGATGCGCTTCGGTAACAAGCAGTCCTGCCCGCCGCATCCGATCAATCTCCCGACGACTTTTTAAGATGATCGTATTCACAACAGAATCCCAGAAAAGAAAGATGCCCACAAAACGTGGGCATGTAACAAAAAAAAGCGAACTCGTGTGCCACGGCTCTGTGAGCCGTGCTGCATTAGACTTGCAATTATCTCAAAACAGGAATGTAGGTCAGGCTGTGCCTGACGACATGAATGTCTGGTTTCTTTGTCGCCGTAGCATATTCCTGTCATTTTGGTTATGTCATTTTAGATTGAATTCAACAGTATGAACTCAGCCTGTTTTCGTCAGGCACAGCCTGACCTGCAACTACAACTATTCATCAGCCAAGGTTAACCTTCTGATTACCCAGGCTTAACTTCCTATTCAGGAATCATCCGCCTCCAACAACCCACGGTAGTTTCTCATCACCAGATGCGAATCAATTTTCTGAACCAGATCCAGGGCAACCGAAACAACAATCAACAGACCGGTCCCTCCGTAAAAACTGGCCAGCATGAACGGGATATTCATCCACCGGGCAACAATCATCGGCGTGATCGCAATGATCGCCAGGAAGCCGGCTCCTACATAAGTAATCCTCACCATCACCTGTTCCAGATAGGTCGCGGTTCGCGTCCCCGGACGATATCCCGGAATAAAGCTCCCATAATCTTTCAGGTTGTTCGCCATATCTTTCGGATTGAAAGTAATCGCTGTCCAGAAGTAGCAGAAGAAGTAGATTAACGCCACATAGCTTGTATTATACATGAATCCACGCCCAGACCCAAACGCACTGGCCAGCGTCTTCAATGTCATCGAACCAGGCCAGATGACTGCGATTTGACTAAAAATAAAGTACGGGAACATCAGCAGACTGGAGGCAAAGATAATCGGCATCACACCCGCTTGATTTACCTTCAAAGGCAAAAACTGACGCTGCCCGCCCATTACTTTTCGACCACGCACATGCTTGGCTGATTGAATCGGAATTCGTCTTTGCCCCTGCGTAATTGCAACGACCGCAATCACGACACCGATAAACATCACCGCCAGCAGAAGCAGTTTATCAACACCCAGTTCTGTTCCTGCCCGTACCCCTTTTTCAAATGCGGGTTGCAGATATTCATACATCGAAGTCGGCATCCGAGCCAGAATTCCAGCCATAATCAACAAACTGATTCCGTTACCAATACCGTACTCATCAATCTGCTCGCCGAGCCACATGAGAAAGACGGTTCCTGCTGTCATCACCAACGCACCAACCATGTGAACAACAAAACCATCATACCCTCTGATGATCATGCCAGCCCCTTCGTTGCCGAAGCCACCCGAAATCGCACGTATCCAGAAGAAACTTTGTAGCAGACAAATCACCACCGTTGCATAACGAGTATATTCATTAATTTTCTTCCGCCCCGCTTCACCTTCTTTTTGCAACTGTTCCAGCGGCGGATAAACACTGCCCATCAATTGGAAAATAATCGAAGCAGAAATATAAGGCATAATCCCGAGGCCAAAAATGGTCGAGTTCCCCAGGTTTGAAGCCGAGAACAAGGAGACCATCTGGATTACCTGTCCAAACCCGGAACCCCCTGACTGGAGCTTGTCCATTTGTGCCTTGAACAACTCCTGATCAATAAACGGGAGAGGCACCCAGAACCCCAGCCGATAAACAGCCAGCAGGCCCACAGTTAACAGGATTTTGTTTCGTAACTCGGGGATACGAAACATCATAATTAATTTTGCCAGCATCGACGCTTACCTTGAATGTCAACTGCGGTGTAAATGGGAATGTAATCAGCAATTCGCCTGCAAATCAAACAACAAATATGTGTGTCACTCAGCTCAGATGGAAATACTCCACACAGAACAAAACAGAAAATAACCCCTTTGGATCATTTTTGAATGTGAGTTTTCGTGAATCTCGGCACTTTTGGCAAGTCCAGCAAGGGCGATTCTTTGAATCCGTGACCGAAAACACAAAAATATCCCTAACACGACTCCCATATACTAAAAGAGATCGCCAATATCGATCCTTGGAAACCACTAATCAAAACTGACGCAACACGTCATAAAATTGACTGTTTGTATTACAAAAAAAACGCCCTACCCCAAAAAGGAAAGGCGTTTTTGTTCTCCTCCCCGGATTATTCCAGGTAAATAACTCGTCCAAGAATGTATCGCTAAGACGATTGCTCAGCCAAAAGCATTCTTGATGGTCGCACAAGCAATTCAACAGCACCGCCTACCTGCGTCACTTTTTCCTCAGCAGAAGCAGAAACACGGTGCAGTTTCACTGTTACTTTTTTTGTCAGTTCGCCATTGGCAAGAAGTTTCACTGCATCATACTTACCGTGAATCAACCCCTTGGACCGTAATACTTCCGGTGTAATATCGTCACCATCTTCGAAATGGTTTTCAATATCCCGAACATTAATCACGACCACAAGATCAGCAAAGGCTCTATTATTGAATCCTCTTTTCGCGACTCGCATGAACAGTGGCGTCTGACCACCTTCAAAACCACGCCGCGTACTGGAACCTGCACGAGAGCCGTATCCATTATGACCGCGACCAGAAGTCTTGCCATGACCGGAACCAGGACCACGCCCGACTCTCTTCCGTTTTTTTCGCTTATGTATTCCGCGATGGACATCATCGATAATCATTATATTTCTACTCCTCGTAACCGAGCTACTTCTTCTCTTGTTCGCAGTTTTCCCAGTGCGTCAAAAGTTGCTTTGACCACATTAATCGGATTGGTTGAACCACGAACCTTGGTAAGAATATCTTTCAATCCGACAGATTCCACAACCGCTCGTACACTTGCCCCTGCAATAATTCCAGTACCAGGGTTAGCAGGAAGAAGCAGAACGCGAGCTGCACCAAAACGACCTTCAACTTCGTGAGGGATTGTCGCCCCATCCAACGTGACACGAATTTTATGCCGAGCAGCATCCTTTACTGCTTTTTCAACAGAAGAAGGAACTTCGTTGGCCTTACCGTATCCCCAACCAACTTCGCCCTTTTGATTGCCCATGACAACCATCGCAGCAAAGCTGAATCGACGACCACCCTTGATGACACAAGCGCAGCGACGGATTTGTACCACTCGTTCTTCAGAGCCTGATCTTGATTCGTTAGCCAACTTCCAATCTCCCGATATTACTTTTTAACAATCGCATTGTTTATAATTCATTGACCTCAACTAATCTTCATGGTAGTTCGAGGTGTTTTCAGAACTTCAAGCCACCTTCACGGGCAGCATCCGCCAGCGCTTTCACACGACCATGGTACATGAACTTACCACGATCAAACGCAACTTCTTCGATTCCTTTTCCTTTGCACGGGAAGCGAGCAGTTCACCAATCTTTGCAGCCGCTCCAACATTTCCCGCATACTTACCGGGACCAGCTACTGCCCCTTCCATGGTACTGGCACAGACAAGTGTTTGACCAGCTTCATCGTCAATAATCTGTGCATAAATATGACGATTACTGCGAAAAACAGACAGCCTCAATCGACCTGCACTGCGAACACGGTTACGAACACGAAATGCTCGACGGTTTTTCCTGTTTCGAATTCTCTTATGAAGTTTCACGGCTGACCTGCCAACGTTGAGTATGTAAAGTTATAAAAATGAAGTACGCTGATACGTACTGTTTTGTTTTTCTTAATACAAAGCGAACTGCACTAAATTATTTTGCGAACGCTTTTCCTGCTTTTCTGCGAATATGCTCGCCCTGGTAGCGAATTCCTTTTCCCTTATACGGTTCAGGAGGACGAACTTGCCGAATGTTTGCGGCGAACTGTCCGACTGCGTGTTTATCCGGGCTCTTCAAAATGATCAATGTCCCCGAAGGTAGTTCACAAATCACACCTTCTGGAACGGGAAGAGTAATCGTGTTCGCAAACCCAACCTGCAAAGAAAGTATCTTTCCCTGCATGCTCGCCTGGTAACCAACACCAATAACTTCCAAACGCTTCTCGTACAATGTTTCAACACCAACAACCATGTTATTGATCAAACTGCGAGTCAAACCATGCAACGCTCGAGATTGACGGTTATCATCTGGACGAGTCACAACAACCTGCGGCGGATCGTTTTCAATCGCTACAGAAACCATTGGATGATGCTGGATTGACAGAGTTCCATGAGGCCCTTTGACAGTGACCTCTCTTCCCTGAAGTGTTACTTCCACTTTTTCAGGAACAGGAATCGGTTTTTTACCAATACGCGACATAACTACAAACACCCTTGTAACTAACCGACTACATTATTTGGAAAATACCAAAAGAGTGTCAGATCATTAATCAACACATTGTACTTGATTGAATCAGCCGAACATCACGACTTTGAAACAGAAACTACATTCACCAGTCTACCAAACTGTACACAATATTTCGCCGCCAACTCCCTTGGCTTTCGCTTCGCGGTTACTTAATACACCCTTACTTGTGGACAGAATACAGATACCCATCCCCTGCATCACTTCCGGAGTCTCTTTGACACCTGAGTATTTTCTGCAACCAGGCTTACTTGTCCGCACAATTTTTTGAATGACCTTCTCACCATCTGGTCCATACTTCAATTGAACACGTAAAACATTCTGAGGTGAGTCTTCTACTTCCTCATAATTCCAGATATATCCTTCACGTTTAAGGACATCTGCAATTGCTTTTTTCAATTTTGAGCAGGGCATATCGACGATGGATCGCTCAATCGCGATCGCATTTCGAATTCGCGTCAACATGTCTGCAACCGGGTCGGTCATCATGGCTAAAAAGCCCTATTCTATTACTACCTGAAAACAATATAACTCAAACAGAAAAAGAGTGTAACAAACTGAATTTCTATCGACCACCACCAGGCTTGCTGAATGGCATGCCAAACTTTTCCAACAAAACCTTAACCTCATCATCCTTACTCGAATTGGTAACAATTGTGATGTTCATTCCTTGCGTGTACTTGGCGTTATCTGCATCAACTTCAGGAAAGACCATCTGTTCAGAAAGCCCCATACTGTAGTTGCCATTGCCATCGAATGCTTTCGCCTTCACGCCACGAAAGTCTCGAACACGAGGCAAAGCCAATGTAATTAAGCGATCCAGGAACTCATACATGCGTTTACCACGCAATGTCACCCTGCAACCAATTTCCATTCCTTCACGGAGTTTGAAACCAGCGACCGATTTTTTGGCTTTCGTAATTTCCGGCTTCTGGCCGGTAATAACGGAAAGGTGCATTAGCGCTTCTTCCAGGCGTTTACGATCTTGAATCGCACTTCCCAGCCCCATATTCAAAACAATCTTCGACAACTTCGGCAACGAGTGAGCATTACTTCGCCCAAACTCTTCCTTCAGTTGAGGAATAATTTCGTTTTTATATTTTTCAGCTAAACGGGCCATTACTGACCACTCCTTGAGTGTACGACTAAATTAATTGAATATAAAAATGCTCGAATTTCAGATAAATTCTCAGCTACCAGCACTGGCATACTTTGCCCGTTTGGGGCTAATCTCACGACCACAAGCCGTGCTGCATTTCTTGCAGTAACGCACTTTCGCCCCATCATCATTGTAGCGAAGTCCCAAGCGAGTCGGCTTCTGGCACGATTCGCAGTAGTACATTACATTGCTGCTTTGAATCGGCATCTCCATTTGAAGACGACCACCGGATGGACTTTTGGGATGACCACGTTTCACATGCTTGTAAACCTGGTTCACTCCCTGAATAACCATTTTCTGACCACCAGAAATCACCTGCAACACAAGACGTGGACTGCTTGAAGCGTCCTCGCCAGTGATAACAACAACATGGTCACCTTTTTTAATCTTCATGGCTTCTTCGCTTCGTAAAATGCTCAGATCTGTAACGATCTGAGATTTTCATACTCTTTGTATAATTGTAGGGTCCGCTGTGCGGACCGCCGATGTAACAAAACGCCTGATTAGTTGGCCCGCACAGCGGACCCTACACAAACTACACCACTTCGCTGGCAAGACTGACAATCTTCATGAAGCGTTTTTCTCGCAACTCGCGAGCAACCGCTCCGAAAATACGTGTCCCTCTTGGTGTTCCGTCTTTATCGACAAGCACGATCGCGTTCTTGTCAAAACGAACATAACTTCCATCGTCTCGACGGATGCCATAACGAGTCCGAACGATGACAGCACGAACAACCTGCCCTTTCTTCACGGGACTCCCCGGAAGAGTTTTCTGAATACTGACGACAATAATATCGCCCACACTAGCTGTTCTTCTACCGGTTCCGCCAAGCACACGAATACATCGAGCCACTTTAGCGCCGGTGTTGTCAGCGACATCTACCACTGTTTGCATCTGGATCATTGAACTCGACCCTTACTTACTTCTTCAAATGTATAATAAACGACAAGGAAAAACAGTTTGCCAAATTTTACGAATCCGTTCCTTCTGACTGCTCTTCAGTCACTTCCTCTTGAACTTCCTCAGCTTTGGCTTCTTCTGACTGTTCTACCCCATGTTGTGAAACAGGAATAACATTCGCTTCAACAACCCGTACCAGTTGCCAGCGTTTCATACGAGATAAAGGGCGAGACTCAATGATCTCTACTTTATCTCCCAATTTCGATTCATTGTTTTCATCATGGACGTGACAAACTGTTCGTCGACTGACAATTTTTCCATACTTCGGATGAGGAAACAGGCGTTTCACTTCCACACGACGCGTTTTGTCCATTTTATCGCTGGCGACAATACCAACCAACTTTTTCTTCATAACTACAATCGTCCGTCACTAAATGGTGTCAACTTGAATGGTGTCAACTTGAATGGTGTCAACTTAAAAAGTTAACCCAACACATTCTTATAGTCCAGGCACGCAGAAGTTTCCAATTAATTTTCACTCACTGCTGGCTTGGCAAGTTGCTTTTCCCTAAGCAATGTTTTAATACGTGCAATTTCTCGTCGATACTGCTTCAAACGGGAAGGCGCATCCAACTTTTCAGTTGCAGATTGAAATCGCAACTCAAACAAGTCTTTCTGTGCCTCTTTCAAAGAGAACGATAATTGCTCCTCGTTCATTTCTCGAAGCTCAGATGCTTTAGACATATCCTCAACCTAACTTCTAAACCAATAAATTGAATTTCTCTGTTGTTCAATAATCATCAAAACTGCGATACAGAAAGCTTATGAACTT
>JAJRTM010000366.1 GCA_024278285.1 Planctomycetota bacterium | reverse complement strand
CAAAGGGAAGTTCACTATTTTGGGAGAGCCGTTGCTTTGGGATCGGCTGGTTTACAGTTCAAGTTCTTCCGCCGGTTATGGGCAACTTAAACCGGGGGTTGCTCCGACCGATCCGAATGATCTTTTCGTGCCTCTCTGGTATGCCCCCTCCGCAGAAGGGGCTGTCCTCACGACTCGGCATCAACTGGCTGCCCCGTTTAATCTGGGAGCGATTAAAGTCAACCCTTATATTCTGGGGGAAGCCGCCTACTGGCAGGATGATGGTTTCACTAACAACTCACTTCAACGATATTACGGCAGTGCCGGGCTCAGCGCCAGCTTGATGCTTTCCAAATATTTTCCGGATATCCAAAGCAGAATTTTCAATTTGAATGGACTGGCTCATAAACAAGTGATTGGTGTTGATTACTACTACGCAGATTCCTCGCAGGATTTGGCGAATGTGCCGCAGTACAACGAATTCGATGAAAATTCGCAGGAACGTTTTCGGACCCGTTTACTTTTCAATTCGTTCGGGTTGCTCAATTCGGCGCTGCTGCCTGGTCAGTTCGATCCCAGAAGGTACGCTGTCCGTACCGGTGCAGCTCGCAATGTCAGTTCGCCGTACTTCGAACTGGTCGATGATCAACAGGTGATGCGTATGACCTGGAACCACCGCTTGCAAACGAAAGTTGGTCCTCCAGATCGCCAACGTATTAAAGACTGGATGAGGCTCGATCTGGGAATGTCATATTTCCCGAACGCAAACGACGATAACTTTGGCGAATCGCTAGGCTTGCTGACCGCCAACTATGTGTGGGATATTGGTAATCGAACAAAAATTCTTGCGAATAGTCAATTCGATTTCTTCGATAATTCCCCTCAAGTTTGGGATGTTGGTTTTCTCACTCAACGAAGTACGCGGGGCAGTATGTACTTGGGATACCGTCAACTTCAGGCGGGACCAATCGACAGCCAACTGTTGACTGCCAGTGCCAGTTATGCGATGAGCCCGAAATGGATCGCCACATTTGGAACAGCATACGATATCGCAGAGCGTCAAGATCGTGGGCAATCGCTGACGATCACCGGAATTCGATCCGATTTCATGATCAGCCTTGGCTTCTCTGTTGATAGCAGTAAGGGGAACGTCGGCATCGGCTTTATGATCGAACCATTTTTGGGGAAACGCGATGCTTCGTCCAATCAACTGAGTTCTCTTTTAAGACCACGGACACAATGAGTACCAATCAGAAATTATTAGAACAGATCGAAACATCTTCCCGGAATTCATCCGATTCCTCCAGCGAGCGATCTTCCTGGAGAAAGCGACTGGCAGAAACGGAAAGAGGCTTCACTGCCTGCTTTCGTGCCAACTCTTCGATGTTCTTTTACTTTTTCACAACCTGTGTTCTGCTTAGCGTTGCGTTCGTTTTGGGGCTGAGCGGTTTGGAATGGGCCGTGCTGATTCTTGCCATCACCGCTGCCCTTTGCAGCGAAGTTCTGCACTTCAGCATTCATCAAATACTGGAAGAGGCAGGGGAACATTTTCCGCAAAATATCAGTCAGTTACTTAAAATGACAAGAGCCGCGTTCATGCTGTTGCTCGCGGGATCGGCATTAACAATCGTGATCCTGCTTGGCTCAAAATGCTTTGAACTCTATAGGCTCAACTTTTAAGGCGTCACCACTTTGGAAGTGGCATCGGTTCCCGTCTGAACCGCTTCCATTTGGATCGTCATTTCGGCATGCTTCTTAAATTGATCCCGCTTATCGATCACATTTTTCACTTCGCGATCAATTCGAACAGACCACTTGACAGGCCCGAACGGCGATTTTTCATCCACCCAAAGCTGAGTCCGATTGCTTGTTCTTGATGAACGATCTTCAATCGTAGAAGAACTGTCGATGCGATCTGCCTGAAATGTTCCTGCTGGAACGGTGACCTCTTCCTGAGCTGCAATTTTTGCATCGTCAGCAATGAGGACTTGTGAAATCATCGGAAAAACCTGCAACACTTGAGACTTCATTGCTTCAACTTTGCCGCCACCAATCTGGCGGTATCCTTTGACGATGGGAATGAAAGCCAGAGGAACATCTGCTTCAAGTGATTTTTTGCCGGTAATAACAGATTCAGGAACCAGCACTTTGTACTGTCTTTTCGATCCCGGTCCCGCTTCCAACTGCCCATCGACCTGCTGCCCGGTCACCACTTCAAATTCCACCCAGACACAAGTTTGTTCTTTTCCCTGATACTCCGCCTGCTCGCGTTCCAGGCAGCGGATTTCAAGCATTCGCTGCCATTGCAAACTTAAATCTCCCTGCTCGCTTTGCGGACGAAGCGTCACTTGCCGATACTGTCCGGAATAGCGAACCCAGGTACCGCTTTCCGGTAAATTCCACAACAATCCTTGCGCCTGCACCGATGGAGCAACGCTTAGGCAGCCAGCGATTATCGCCAAACAAAAAATGCGATTGCTGAAAACAGAGACCATACTCTTCCTGATATTCAATTGAGATTCTCCAGATTACCATCAGTCAATTTTTCGTGTTGCACAAATTTTCAACAACGTGCCCCTTATAATGTCGTCTCCACAGGGCCAAAATGCAATCCTTTAGCAAACAACAACAGCAATTCCTTGAGAAATCATCCGGGTTAAGCGTTCAACTCGAAGGCGAACTTCTTGCCGATCTGTTACAACCCAAATAATAATTATAATCTGACTGGCATATTCCGCTGAATGGTATTGCTGTTAAAATAAGTATCGTTCGAACAATTACTGTCGCCTCTTATGAACTCAATAGCGGATAGAGTAAGCGGCAAGGCGGCTAGCGGGTTGTTGATTTAGTGTATCTGATTATTTTTTCAGGGATAGGGAGACTGTGGGTGTTTTTTTGTAGAGGGTGCTGTGCTATCATTGGCTTTTGAGTGAAACAGGTATTGATGGCGATGATGGCGAACTGTTTTTTCGTGGAGGGTGTTCATTTGAGTCGGCGAAAGATGAAGGTTGATTATTGGCAGGAGGCTCCGATGCAGCGTGAGCAGTTGGTTCTTATTCCGACGGCCCTGGAAGCGATCATACCGGATGATCATCCGGTGCGGCTGGT
>JAJRTM010000033.1 GCA_024278285.1 Planctomycetota bacterium | reverse complement strand
CCAGCCCTATCCCCGCACTGGTCTGTACTGAGCCTGTTGAAGTACCCCGGCGTGCGGAACCACCACTACCAAACTTTCGCCAACCAGCAATCGACAGCCCTTCGACGATGCTCAGGACAGGCTTTCAGGACGCACCAGCGAACGTTTAGGCGCCTTTATTTATCCTCAATTTAGGCTAAGCCCCTCATCGTCCTAACAATCTCTTCCAGAAGATCATCCTCCGACCATGGAGAAAGCAATACGCGCAAAGTACCATCCCTGGGAAGAAATAATTTTTGGATTGCGTGATCTTCCGGGAATGGAATAATTGCAAAGAACCAAATAATTGAACCCGTGATTAATCTTATGCATAATCGTCCATCAATGTAGTCAATGGAAGGGGACCAAATCATTCTCTTTAAATGCATTGTATTCGGAAGCATGAACATGACGCATCCAAAATTGTGAGGATTACCTGGTCTTTCCTCAAGAAGGAATTGGCGGAGACATTCCTCTAATGATCCACCAAGATCAACTTTGCTAAACAGGTCTTGACTACTGATGCTAGATCTCCAAAGTAAGGACATTTGGAAAAGCTTAAAGCGTGTGTAATCAACAGTAACTGTTTGAAAACTAACTCTATCCGAGGCTAATTGAAGAGAGGGGATTTCACGAATGATGGGAGCCGCGTAGGACTCAAGCAGGCTGAACCTTTGCTCACATTCGTCACAAAGCAAATATTCACGTATACCCTTTTGGAGATAGATAGGTTTATCAGGTTGTTCTCCGTGGACTTCAAATGTGCGATGCTTCGAATCATACACATCATCGTAGAGAAATTCTGGGAGGATGTGAGAATTTCTTAAATGACGTTTTCGAAGGCAAAGTTTACAAGTGGCAAGCATGACCCAATGAAGCTCAAAATCTTAGAGACGGCGCCTAACGAGGGTTTCAGGCGCCATGCGTTTTGGCTCAGCGGCAGCGGCGGGCCAGGCGCAGAGCCTTTGCCAACCAGCACCATTGCGGGCCAAGCTGCCTATGTTCCCCAGCGGCGCAAGCCGCAGTCCGCTGCATGCATTGTTAGCCTGCTGTTTGCCAAATGACTGATTTTATCCGCTGCAAAGCTGCCTTATTTCCAAAACCAGGCACTACCTATTCGGTCGGTGAGAAACCCATTCGTCGCGCGAATTGATCTAATGTGGAATCATCAATCGACCTCAAGAGGAGTGTTTCCTGAGTTTCAATGTAATAGTCACTGGCAACAGCTGAAGCGCTAGTCAGCAAGGCTACCAGGAGCATAACCAGAGACCTGGTTGAGAATCCGATAGAGCAGAACAAATAGAATGCGGCAGGGAAAGTGACAATGGATGTCATGAACAACAAATGTGTACTTGCGGAACCGAGATATACATTCTTAAGCCTGTCATCTAATTCTGATTCCTGGACGATTTTCCAGAATGTCTCCGCTCTGTGCCGGTTGGGGATCGAATATCGCTGCATCAAAGTATTACGGACGTTGTCTCTGTGGATCAGGTCAATAAACCACAATATCACAAATCTATACAGGGTCGATCTGTAAATAGCGAACAGCAAACTGCCCAAGACAAACGCGAGTATGGGGAGGCCAGCGCTACCAATTTCTGCAAACAACGGCTTGGATTCAGTTGGCTCGCATATGTAGATCACTCCGATTAAGACGAAGCCGATCAGGAGTTGCCGAAAAATCTCGGTCAGGGAAAGTTTTTCCATAATATTACTCGCGGGCTAACGGCTGCGAGATGAGCGGTGCAGCAAGGCTACTTCATCCCATTTCCGCGCTGAGGCTGCGTCCGCTCTAGCGAGTGGTTAGCCAGTTCTCAAAACAGAAACACAGGATAAGCACCATTGGGCTAACCTCTTAATTCCGTTGGAAATCAATTATCCATGTCGCAAGAGTGTCTCTATCGATCAGATGACACCCCGTAGACTTGGCTAGTTCTTCAGCACCTTTTGAAAAGAGATTATTGGTAATGACCATAGGGATATCACACTTGTAATGAATGTTGCCGGCCACTGCGTCACTCACCGCACGACGTGAAACCGGATTGATCTGTCTTTTCACTTGAATTGCGTAACGAGTTCCACCTTTCTCAGCAATGATGTCAACTCCCAAATCAGCGGATGCAGTAGTTTGCCGAGTAGAAAAGCCTCTATGCCTCAGTAGTTTCGCAATGTATAACTCGAATTCGATACCGTCCATATAATCAATATCTGACAGATCAAGTGCGCGAAGTTTGGCTTCTTCTCTTCTATTTTCTTGCCACTGATTTAGTAACCTAACTAACCTAACTGAAAGTGAAAGGGCAAGAACCACAAAACTGATGAAGAAGATGAATAAGAATAGATTGTCAAATCCTATCAATGCACCAATGTATATGAAGGCAAGGATAACCAGACAACCAGTACAGCCTTCAGATTGCGAAACCCTTCGTGGCATTGATATTCCTATAAACAAGAACCGATATCAATCATTACCTAGAGCTGGCTAACGGTGGCATCAGTGGCGGTGCGTGGGTAGACTTAACGCGGCTTGGCTTCGAACCAAATTGACTAAATCGCGCTGCTTACCTTCGGGGCGTAGCCCCGTCCACTGCATGCAATGTTAGGCCGTATTTCAGATTGAAAATCATCTTTTGTCTATGTCAAAGCGATTCAGTGTAAACAGTTGGACTTAGGCCCTATGAGGCAGGAGGTGATCAAGGGTGTGTTGATCAAGGGCGTGTTATGAACTCGATGATTCTGATGACTACCAAGATTACCGAAATGAGAAAACCGATGACTCCCATAGTGTCCTTGTGTCGCAATTTGAATCTTGCCCACCACTTACCTAATCTGCTCTTTGCTTCATACTCAACTCTGTGAAATGCTGCGGGGAACAGCGTTAATGGAAGTTGATACCAATATTGGGATCTCCTGTCTTCCGGAAAGACACGAACTTGAGAGTAGCGAGTGCCTCCAAAGTTGGATGACGACGTTCGAATTCCTGTCTCTCGAATTCTACATCACAGTCGGTCATTTTATAGACTTTCGGCTCTCTGGGATTCCAAGCAAGATGTTGGGATCCGCACTCTTTAGCTTTCTTGACGAAGAATGCTAGCGTATCGATCTCTTGCTTTCCCAATAGTGTTGTTATAGCTTCAAGTTCATTCATCATTGTATGACACCAGACTAATGACTAGATGTTCAGCGGCCTAACGTTTGGCTCAGCGGCAGCGGCGGCGATTGCGAAACCACCACGGCCAACCCGCTACTTCCCTTGCAATTCGCGCCCGCTTCCGCGAGCGGCGCAGCCGCTGTCCGCTGCACGCATGATTGGGTGGCACGTGGGCAATAAAAACGCTATTGTGTTTTCCCTGCGTCATTCCACAAGGGTTGTATCTCGGCAATCAAACTATCTTCCAAGCCAGCAGCAAGATTCAGGGGAATACCACGATACACTATCTCGTCTTCGGCAGGTGCAAAGACCAAAATCTTCACTTCCTTCCCTTGCCGTAACGCATCCCGAATATTTTGGTGATTCTTGATATTGGTACTTTGTGTAGGACCAGGTTTCATGTGCCCATTGAGACGTTGGGCCAGTGAACGAACGGATTTCCCAATATAAAGAACCTGACCAGCGGTGACAAAGGCATACAATATCTTCCGGGCCTTATCATATTTGGACAACCGATACTTTACCACACCATCTTCAAGGACCCACTCGCCCACTACTTCAAACCCAACTCGCATCAACTTCGCAATGTTCTCAGATTCGCTCATTTGCAGATCTTCTACCACTGGTTGAACAGAGTGATTCCCATCTATTTTGTGGGGCCATTTTTCGCGTGAAGCCAAAAAGAAAACCTTCGCTCGACCACGTTTTTTATATGTCAAGAAGCCGCTTCTCACTAATTTGGCGGTAATCTGGCAAACCTGCTGATGAGGCTTGATGCCCGTGAGCCTTCCGATTTCCGCATTCGTGGCTTCTGCAACACGCCCACTCAGAAATAGATCACGTATTCGGTCAACGTTCGTCATCTTGAAACTTTCAACCCAAGCCACCCAATTACAGCATATACCCACAAGAGTCCATATAATTGCCTATAGACAGAAAACCAGCTGCTTTTTGATCGAATCGCAGGATCGTCGCCTCGCGCGGCAGAACAAACGACAAAGCACTTTTTGGGGGAAATGGGCGCAACAAAACACTGGCCTCCCTTTTGTTTGAACCGAACCTCAAAGAGACTCTATAACAATTTCATAGCCCTGTCAAGCAGAAAGCGTTTAAAAACGCCTGTCTAAATAGCCAACTGGCCAGGCGAATAATTGACTGCACCTTTCTTCTTGGAGATCGATTGGGCCAAGCTCCACTTCACACCCAAGCTACTCCCTGCGCAAACTCGAAGCAAAGATGGTACCATTGGGCATCGAGCAGACACGCCAGGGATCAACTGGAGGACCTCATGAAATGGAGCTTGCATCGTCAACCCCGTCTTGGTCTGGCCCTTAGCGGCGGCGGAGCCCGCGGGCTGGCCCACATTGGCGTTCTCAAAGAACTCGAGCTG
>JAJRTM010000365.1 GCA_024278285.1 Planctomycetota bacterium | reverse complement strand
GAGTACCGACATCGCGCCAGTAAGAACGTTCGCCGCTGTTTTTATCTTTGAAGGGAAACGCTCGCACCAAATGTTTGTCTATAATTCGCGGAATGATATCTTTGCCGAAATCGTGGGAACTTTCCCGCATGGTGGCATCTCGACAAAGTTCCTCGAACAGAAAATCTGATTTAAATGCGTAAATCCCCATCGATGCCAGACAGCGATTAGGATCGCCGGGGATCGATTTTGGTTGCTCGGGCTTTTCCTGAAAATCGATTACCCGCTGGTCGCCATCGATGCCCATCACGCCAAATTCTTTTCCTTCTTCGATGCTGACCGGCAGGCAGCCAATCGTCACCGCGGCGTTCGATTCAACATGCTCTTTGAGCAGAACATCGTAATCCATTTTGTAAATGTGATCGCCCGAAAGAATAAGGATGTTGTCCGCATTCGTTTTTTCGATGGTATAAATGTTCTGATAAACCGCATCTGCAGTTCCCTGATACCATTGCTCATCGATGCGTTGCTGAGGCGGAAGCACATCGACATATTCGTTCAACTCTCTGCATAAAAATCGCCAGGCCTGATGAATATGCCGATCGAGACTGGCGGCTTTGTACTGTGTTAATACCAGAATCCGCCGCAAGCCACTGTTGATGCAGTTTGAAAGGGCGAAGTCAAGAATCCGGTAACTTCCCCCGAACGGGACAGCCGGCTTGGCTCGATCCCGAGTTAACGGTTCCAGCCGGCTTCCTTTGCCTCCCGCTAATATTAAAGCAACGTTATTTTGCATCCCTGATGCTCCTTCGTGATGTAAAGCCCCGCATTTTCCATGCTTGCCAATACCATGACATTGTAAGAAGTAAACAGCACTTTGAGCAACCAGGCAGCAATGATAATCGTTGTCAGCACGTTTGAAGAGGCATAAAGAAAGCCTTAAAGTTCCCAGCACGGCTGGTTCATTCTGATAGCCGTAACCAAACTGGTGTTTTTCTATAATTTGCGAGCCGTTCGCAAACTTTTATCGTTAGTAATACAACATGAGCATCGATGTTGCTACGTTGCGATATTAACAAAGACCTTCAGCACGGAAGAATCGGAAAGTAGCGGTATCAACTGATCATATTTGTCCATCCCGTCAATGGGATGCGTCAGCAATCGTTCGATCACGCCGGGATACATCGCGGCCCCCAGCGCCATCGCTGCGATGCCATCCTGAAAGTGGCGGAAGTTTCCGTTAACCGAACCGAGCAGTAGTTTATTGCCCAAAACCCATTCGAGATTGATCTTATCCGATTCAATTTCCGTCCGCCGACTTCCGCCTGTGACGCTGGTCAATACCAACGCGCCGTTCAAATTTAGAATGTTCATGCACTCAAAGGCAATGCGACTGTTGCCGGTTGCTTCGATAATTAAATCGGGGCGACCATGTTCCTTGGCGATATCCTGTAACGATTGATTTTGTGTGCTGATGTAACTGGCGCCAAACTGTTCTGCAATTTCCGCTTTCATATTGTCAGTCGCAGCAGATCGCGCGATCGTGCAGACATCCAGATTCTTCAGCTTCAAAATCATTGTCGCCAGTAATCCGATTTGCCCTGCGCCCATCACCCAGGCTCTTTTCGGTTCCCAAACCTGCAAGCGTTGTTGTGCAATATAAGCTTGCTCAATCGCTTTGGCGCACACACTGGCCGGTTCAGAAAGCACACCAATGCCAGCCATCGATTCCGGATACTTCACGATGAATTCCGCATCATCGACAAAGTATTCGGTCATATAACCGTGCAGCAGGTTGATGCCTCTTTCGAAATAGACTTCTTCGCTGGTGATATCTGAGCGACCAATACGATCGTAAATCGATCCCCCCGGACGCCGTACCGTGCAAGCGACAAAATCGCCCGGCTTGACATGCGTGACAGCGCTGCCCACTTCTTCAACTCTGCCGAATACTTCATGCCCGATCACCAGAAAATCATCTCCCACGGGAGCGTTACCGTATAAAGCTTCGTTGATTTCCTGATCTGTCGCATCCACACCAACCTGAAGCACTTTCACCAGCACGCCTCGGCCATTGGGAATCGAATCGAGCTTCGGTTTTTCGATTTCACGAAGATGCAAACTATTGGGAGTCCCAGGGTGAACAGCCACTGCTTTCATAAGGTATTCTTTTCCAGATAGATTTTCAGGATGTAGTGTATGCTGTGCATACCAATAAGGCGAATTTGAATTCGAAAGAAACGATGCCGTCTGAAAGGACCATTGTGGTAGGCACAGTATAGCCTATCTAACTACAATAGGAATGGAAATCCAAACCTTACAGCATACCGGAGAATTCGCGTGCCGTCCAATGCTCCTCAAGATAATTCAACAACCCGCTGCCAGGGAGATCATCTCACGATCGGCCCTTTTTATATCCAAACCGTTTCCGGCGGGCAATATCGCATTGATGGCGGAACACTTTTCGGTGTCGTGCCCCGGTTACTGTGGGAAAGACAATTCCTTCCTGATGAAAATCATCGAATCCTGCAAGAGACCAACTGCATGCTTGTTGAAACTGACCACAAGCGAATTCTGATCGATACCGGCTACGGTTCGAAACTAACGCAAAGATTTCGTAAACATCACGATATTACCCAGACCGATCCATTGGTCACAAATTTGGCTAAACTCAATATTCAACCGGACCAGATCGATCTGGTCATCCTCTCTCATTTGCATTTCGATCACGCAGGCGGTAGCACGCGGTTTGATGAAAATCAACAACTGGTTCCTACTTTCCCCAATGCAGAATATGTGGTGCAGCAGCAGGAGTGGGAAACTGCAATGGCTGATCTTCCAGAACTAAAAGGCGCGTATTACAAAAACGATTTTGAATTACTCGCCCAAACAGGACAACTTCGCTTGGTGAAAGCCGAAGAGCAAATTCTGCCCGGCATTCGTGTCAGAAAAACAGGCGGACATACCGAAGGGCATCAGGTCATTTATATCGAACACGAAAACGAAGGAGCCGTTTTTGCAGGAGATATTTGTGCAACCAAATCGCATCAACCATTCGCCTGGTGCATGTCGTACGATACCAACCTGCTACAAACCAGAAGAGAAAAAACAAAGTTGCTCGCAGAAATCCATCAGAATAACTGGTGGCTGTTGTTCGATCACGACCCGACTATTTTCGCGATGAAGCCTTCATGAACGAGGCAGCACAGACAATCTTGAACGGACTGCCTGAACGACTTTGGGCTGATGGAAATCATTACGAATCTCTTTTATGCTAACCGAACAGAAGAAGGTCAACCGGCCTGTTTTTCTGAAAAAACGTAACAATTAAGCCACCCCGAGAGATGGTCACAAAAAAGAAGGAACAGAAACGGAATAACCCGTATGGGGCGTCAATGCCAACATTTTAACAGGCCAGAGCTGCGATGTCAGATAGAAAGAGTATTCGGCGCACAAGCGGCAGGATCTTTATCAAGTGAGCCGGGGTAGTGATGCCCCGGCTTGCCCGATGTTTAATCAGTAAGCTCTACTCACGACAATTGCCTTTTCATTGCAGCGATAGTTTCTGGTTCGGTGCCACAGCAGCCGCCTACAAAGCTGGCACCTGCTTCAACCAATGCTCGAGCGGATGCTGCAAATTCTTCAGGGGTGGAATCGTAGATCACACAATCATCGTCTACCTTTGGAATGCCGGCATTCGGTTTTATCCAGAGCGGTAAATCGCTGACCGCGGCAAATTGTTTGCAGATTTCGATGTAGGTGATTATCCCCTGACCACAGTTGGCGCCAATGGCATCTGCCCCGGCATCGGTTAATTCTTTGGCGACTTGTTCGATGTTGTTTCCCATCATCGTGCGGTCTAATTCTTTGCCACTATCGAAAACCATACAGCAGACAACAGGTAACCCCGTTTGTTTGGCGGCTGCCAACGCAATTTTCGCTTCCGCAAGATCGGTCATCGTTTCGATCACAATTGCGTCTACACCTGCTTGTGCCAATATGTTTGCCTGTTCTTCAAAAACTTCTCGAAGTTGTTCTTCTGATGTTTCTCCCATCATTAATATTTTTCCACTCGGACCAATCGATGCAAAGACTTTTGCTTTTCCATCGGCTGCCCGTAGCGAGATTTCTGCACCGATACGGTTGATATCGCTCACCTTCTCTGCAAGCCCTTCTGATTCCAACGCGAGCCGATTGGCGCGGAACGTGTTTGTTAATACGACATCACTTCCTGCATCAACATACGCACGCGGAACTTCTTCCACTTTATCAGCCGCTTCAAGATTCCAGCCATCGGGTGAGTGCCCAATCGGTAATCCTCGCAGTTGCAGTTGGGTTCCCCAGGCACCATCTGTAATCACGGGACCGTTGGCTAATAGTTCGTCTATGATTGTCATGATTATTTCTTTTTGATCAGAATGAAAGCAGCAGTTGCCAGACATACATATTGGCTAACCCATCAATATCTTCCCAGATATTTTGCACGATCTTTTCGTCTCCTTCAATTTTGGGCAGGCGAGATCGTTCTTCGTTCCACGAAACGCAAACCCCCGGCGCTGTTTTCGTCTTGCAGGGTGGCAGTAAAGAATCTCCAGAGGAGTTGTTTTTTGCAGCCCCTCGCGAAGGAGGCTGGATGACTGATGAAGTAGAACCGGCTGAGTAAACGCCGTAATCAAGAGTGAACTCGGTCATCGCTTTGATGTTTTCACTTTTTGCATCGTTCTGGACAATGGCAGAGGCATCCATAATGTAGCCGCCATCTCCTGCGACACCATCAATCACTTTTTTGCAATGCGCCCGTACTTCATCTGCAGGTCGATACCCCAGCATCACGTTGGGGATCCCGCCGCTTAAACAAAATTTGTCTCCCAATTCGCGGTGAACTTCAAAAATATCTGCCTGATCAACATGGTACACAATGCTACGGTCCGGCAGTTGCTTGAATGACTGCAGGTGATAGTTCCAGTCACCCTCGGCATAAAATAAAGTCTGCTTGCCTTCTTTCCATAACTCTTCGATGATCGGTTTTACCGTGGGCCAATAAATATTGTTGAAGGTATCGGGAGTAACAAACGGAACACATCCGCGGTGCAT
>JAJRTM010000032.1 GCA_024278285.1 Planctomycetota bacterium | reverse complement strand
GCGCAGAGTCGCTCGGGGAATGCGATCTCTGCAACAGGAGCCATTTATGCCATTCGTCGCTGTCTGTTCCAACAAGTTCCCGAAGGTGTGACCGATGACTTCGTCACTTCGACTCGAATTATTGCACAGAAAAAAAGATTGGTTTTTGAACCCGAAGCCATTTGCTACGAACCTGTCGCTGGATCTGCAAAGGCAGAGTTTGGCAGAAAAACTCGCGTGATCACACGTGGTTTACGGGGCATCATCGAAATGCGGGAACTTCTTAATCCATTTCAATACGGGTTTTATGCGTTGCAACTGTTTTCGCATAAAGTCTTACGGCGTCTGGTTGTCTTTCCGCTGATTGCGTTGGCGATTCTCTCCCCATTACTTTGGCAAAGTGGTTGGTTCTATCAATGGGCGACCATTCTACAGGGGACCGTTTACGGCGCTGCGATTATTGGATTGGTGATGTCACGATTCCAGTTTAAGTCTCCCAAGTTTATTTCAGTCCCCTTTTATTTCTGCATGGTCAATGCTGCGGTTGTTGTCGCAGTTTATAAAATAGTACGAGGAGAACGTATCGCGATTTGGAGCCCTGCACGGGCTGATGATACACCAGCCATTACGCAGGAGGCGCCGGTATGAGTTCCTCAACAATTTCAGAAACGATGCCTCATCTAACACCTGCGAACACTCGACTTGTTTGGATAAGTATTCTGCCTGCTGCGATGCTGCTGGGCGGGTTGGCATCCTTCAATCCGTTGTTAGCCATTGGCCTACCGCTGCTTATTGCAACGGGGTGGATTTTGTTTCGCTACCCGATGCTTACGATTCCGGTTGTGATATTTATCATCTATTCAAATATTTCTGTGGTCGCGGTTAATTTTCACAATGTCCCTTCGATAGTCGCCAAAGCCGTCCCTGCTCTACTGGCGTGGCCTCTGTTTCATTATTTATTTATTCGCAAAGAAGGAATTGTGCTTGGCCCTTGCCTGTTTTGGATTGTTGGATATGGAATTGTTCAACTCATTGGCGCACTCTATTCAGACCGTCCTGAAATCGCCTGGGAAAGTTTGCACACGTTCTTGTTTGAAGGAATCGTGCTTTATCTGCTGATTACGAATATGGTGAGAACGCCAAATATCTTACGTAATACAACCTGGGCATTGTTAATCGCAGGCTGTCTGATGGGCGGCGTCCCTTTGTATCAACAGGTGACAGGTAGTTTCGATAACGAATTCGGCGGACTCGCCCAGACAGGCGGAGAACCTGGTTTTGGTACCGGGGAAATAACCGTTGCAGGCGAGGTGGATCAAAAACGATTGTCCGGTCCGATCGGAGAAAAAAATCGATACGCTCAAGTCATGCTACTGCTGATTCCGCTGGGGCTGTATCGCATGAAAAATGAAAAGCATCGGGGGCTGAAACTGCTGGCGTTCGTGGCGACGGCATTGGCAGGCATCGGTTCTTTGTTGGCATTTTCGCGAAGTACAATACTGGTTGTTGGCCTGGTCATTCTGTTTGCAGCCGGCATGGGGTACGTCAATACAAAACGTGTTCTCATTGGCGGCTTGATCTGCCTTTTCTTAATTTTATTGACTCCGCAATACCGAACCCGCATGGCGAGTTTAGCAAGCTTGGGCGGACTGGTTGCCAGTGGTCAGCACTCAACAGCAGATGGTGCATTAAAGGGGCGGGCAACAGAAATGGGCGGAGCCGTGCTCGCTTTTCTTGATCACCCCCTGTTTGGGGTCGGGCCGGGCATGTTCAAATATGTCTCACGAGAATATGGCGAACGAATTGGCTACCGTGCATTAAAAGATGAGCGGCAGGCACACAGTTTGCTTCCGGGAGTTGCTGCCGATTCAGGACTGCTCGGCTTGGTCTGCCTGCTCGGTGTTTTCTGGACGCTCATCAGCAATTTGCATCGAGCTTATCAATCTCTCAAGCAATCATCGCCTCAACTAGCAGAAACCGCGGTGGCGTACTGCCTGGTTATTGTCGTCTATTTTGCATCGGGGTTATTTTTGCATTTTGCGTTTATCCGATATTTCTGGTTAATGGTTGCGATGGCAGATTGTGTGACGCTGATTGCGTTGCGAACTTCTCAAAACATGAAAAATCCTCAACCAATGGTTGCCCATTGCTGAATCAACTTAAAATTGAAAGCGTTCCTTATGGATATCAATGTGATCAATCCGAATGAAATCACAGAATCGCAGCGTGACCTCTGGAAACAGATGATGACGGCTGAGCATACCACCGACAGTCCATTTTTTCATCCGGAATATGTGACGATGTTGGGGGAATACCGTAAACAGGTTCGCGTGGCGGTTGTTACCGAACAGAGCCAGCCAGTCGCCTTTTTCTGTTTTGAAAAACATGGCTATCGCGGTCGCCCACTTGGAATAAAACTGTGTGATTTCCAGGGGATTGTTCGTGCCTCCGGGGCAAACGTTGATGCCCAGGAATTGCTCAAAGGGTGCGATTTGAAAAACTGGCAATTCGATCATCTGGTTAGTTCACAGCCAGAATTCGGTGATTGGCAAATGAGGAAAGATGATTCATTATACATCGACCTTTCTGCTGGTTACGAAGCGTATCTGGAAGAACGTAAACAGGCAGGGACTTCGCAAATATCGAAATTTAATCGAAAGTATAGAAAACTTGAACGCGAAATAGGCGCAGTAACCTTTGACTGGCACACGGATCAGCAGGATGTGTTCGATACAATTTTAGAATTGAAATCTGCCCAGCGAAAACGAACAGGCACTTTTAATATTCTCCAGTTTGATTGGGTGAAAGAATTCCTGAATAAGATCCGAAACACGCACGTTGATGGTTTCGAGGGAGTCCTTTCAACTTTGCGTCTGAATGATCAACTCATCGGTGCTCATTTGGGGATGAAAACCGGCACGGTATTACATCATTGGTTTCCAGTTTATGATCAAAGTTTCAATAAGTATTCCCCTGGTTTAATTCTGCTTCTCAAAACCGCAGAGGCGGCAGCCGAGAACGGAATCCAACGGATTGATCTGGGAAAAGGGGACGAGCGATACAAAAAATCGCTCGGGTCTGGTTCCATTTCTGTGGGAGAAGGTGTGGCGGACAGCCGAGCGGTTCATCATGCCATGCGCAGCATGTGGTTCCGTACCCGAGAATGGATACGCGCCTCTCCGCTACGAAAAACACTTCAATACCCCAAACGAATGATTCGATCTTTTAACACAAAAAACGCCATGAATTAATTTAACCCAGATAAAATCGGAACCAGACAGGTAATGAGAAATATCCTGCCCCTTTAATACAACGCATTAAACAGAAACATATTTATGATTCAACAAGCATCTTGCACATATCATCTCTGCGATGCCAAAGATCTCACCGAAGAAGACTGGTTACGATGGTTGCAAATTCAGAATTCTTGCAGCGACCTGTCCAATCCGTTCTTTCACCCTGGATTAACACGAAGCGTCGCCAGCATTCGCGATGACGTGGAAGTTGTTGTCATTCGCAATGACAAATCAGCGGTCGGTTACTTTCCCTTTCAACGCTGCCCAGGGAACATGGCTCAGGCAGTGGTCGGGCGACTTTCAGAATACCATGGAGTGATCGCGATGCCGGGCATTGCGTTCAAACCTGAAGAACTCCTCCGCGCAGCCGGCTTGAACGCCTGGCACTTTGATCATTTGCCCGTTTCACAACTTCAATTTGAAAAATGTATCTGGGGAAAATCGGAATCCCCGTATATGGATCTCTCTTCAGGGTACAATGCCTACCGCGAAACCATCAAAAAGAAAGGTTCTTCACTGTCGCAAGTAGAACGTAAAAGCCGAAAGATGGGACGTGAAATTGGCCCGTTGAAATTTGAATTCCACTCCACTGATGAAAACGCATTTGATGCCTTAATCGAATGGAAATCGCAACAACATCAGCGGACCGGCGTCCTGCAAATCATGAAAGTCGAATGGGTTCCTGCACTGCTTAATCTACTTAGGAAAACTCAATATCACGATTTCAAAGGTCAGTTTTCGACCTTGCATGCAGGAGAGA
This sequence comes from Planctomycetota bacterium, assembly GCA_024278285.1. GTDB lineage: Bacteria > Planctomycetota > Planctomycetia > Planctomycetales > Planctomycetaceae > Rubinisphaera. Next base: position 570 of record JAJRTM010000032.1, on the reverse strand, counting down.
ATCTGGTCGCAGTTCACTTGGGTTTACGAAACGATTCTGCTTTGCATATCTGGTTTCCCACATACAATATGCAGTTTGAAAAATACTCTCCCGGCTTAATCCTGCTACTGGAAATGGCCAAGCAAGCCGCTGCAGAAAATCTGAATCGCATCGAGTTGGGGCGTGGCGAAGAACGCTATAAAGTAAACTTCAAAACAGACGATTGGCAAATTGCAGAAGGAGCCATCGACATCCGCCCGGTTTCCTCTCAATTGCGTCAAGGATGGTTCAAAACAAAAAAATGGATTCGTTCCTCCTCCTACCGCAAACAACTAGAATTCCCATTAAACACCTGTCGAAAATTAAGACAATGGAAAGCTTTCCGATAAGCTCTTTGCCACTGAATAGTTACTCTAAAACATCCAGCAATACCGGCTTCTATCAAATACGGCTTCCACCCCAATCGTTTAACGGCAATACCGTTCAATTATTCATAACTACTGTCTGTGCAAAGGTTTTCTTCAATGGGGGACGCTTTCTGTGTTCGGGGCGGCATTTGTTCCAGCGGGACATTTTTCGTTTGATCACTCG
>JAJRTM010000364.1 GCA_024278285.1 Planctomycetota bacterium | reverse complement strand
GGCTGCAACGGTTTGCTCGACAACTTTTGCAACCACCACATTGGCAGCAGGCCGTTGGGCGTTGGCAGTTATCGATCCCATTGAGCACAGGAAAACAAGACTCAATGCGAAAATTTTGACGATTATCATCTGAAAGTTTTTATTCATATTCTCATTCATTCTACTGCTGCAAGCAGCAATTGATGTGTAACGCTTATTGGTATTTTGTAAGCGAAAAACTATGAAAAACGTTCAACATCAATTCGGAAGATTGACGCTACCTGCTTACTATTTTCACCGTCCAAGAGGTACGATTCTTTTACAGATGCTACAATAAGTCAGAATAACGGCAAGCTGAACAGACCTGTGTAGAATTAATTGCTCGAAGAAGGTGATGTTTTTCTCCTTTTTCTGCCGTTAAGCAATCCAGTTGTAGCTCTGTTCCCCTGTCATAGTTCCAGAAATCCAACACGGCTGTGTCATTTTGATCGCCGTCACTAATCTCAAATCTTCCAGAAGCCAGTTGGTTGATACCAAGAAGTTAAGTAGTTGTAGTTAGAATAACCATGCCGAAAACGATTTACATCATTGATACTTTTTCCTTGCTGTTCCAGGTTTTTCATGCGATCCCGTCAATGACCGGACCTGCGGGGCAACCGACGAATGCAGTTTTTGGATTCACTCGCGATTTGCTGCAAATTCTCAAACAGAAAAAACCGGATTATCTACTTTGTGCGATGGATTCAAAAGGACCAGGTGTTCGCAACGAGTGGTATGAACAATATAAGGCGAACCGTTCGGAGATGCCGGAAGAAATGGTCCCGCAAATTCCGATGCTGACTGAAATTATTGAAGGGTTTCGCATTCCGTTTGTCGGTTACCCCGGCTGGGAAGCAGATGATGTGATAGCAACGATCACCCGTCAGGCAGAAGCAGCGGGCATGCAGGTGGTGTTGGTCAGTAGCGATAAAGATTTAAGGCAACTGCTCAGCGATCGCGTTCGCATGTACAATTGCAGAAAAGGGGAATTCTTTGATGCCCAGAAGTTGAGAGATACTTGGAGTATTCGCCCGGATCAGGTGATCGATTTTCAATCGCTGGTGGGCGATTCGGTTGATAACATTCCGGGAGTGCCGCTTGTTGGTCCGAAAAAGGCGGCTGCGCTGATCGAACAATTTGGCGATCTGGAATCTGTCCTCGCCAATGCAGAAAAGGCGCCGGGGAAGAAGCTGCGAGAGAATCTCGTCAACTTTGCGGACCAGGCTCGCATCTCCCGCAAACTGGTCACCCTGCGAACTGATTTACCGCTCGAATTCGATTTAGAATCTGCCCGAACTGATGGCATCGACGCAGCAAAACTCCAGCAACTGTTTCTCGATTACGGCTTTCAGAAGTTTCGTGATGAAATAAGAGAATTCGATTCAACAACCGAATATCAGCCCGCTGCTTCTAAAGGTCAGTCAGGCAATAAAAGTTCTGTCAACAAGAAAAACAAGCCGCGTGGTCTGTTCGATCATCTGCTGGAAGATAATTCAACTGTCGATCCCGAACAAAATTCTTCCGTTCAGTCAAGCACTCGAAATACTTATGATCGAAAATGGTCTGTGATTGATGAATCTGATGGCTTGCAGGAATTGATTGAGAAATTACTCAAACAGGAAGAAATCTGCATCGATTTGGAGACGACTTCTGTTGATGCCATGCAGGCGAAAATTGTCGGCTGGGCGGTCAGTTACGAAGCGGGAACTGCGTATTACATTCCCGTTGATGGGCCAGCCGGGCAGAAAACGCTTGATGCCCAGAAAGTGATTGAAGCATTTCGTCCCGTGATGGAAAATCCTGATATCGCGATCAGTAACCAGAACATCAAATACGACATGCTTGTCTGGCGTCGGCACGAGTTAGAGATTGCAAAGATTGGCATGGATCCGATGGTCGGGCATTACCTGCTGGATGCCGGGGCGAGAAGTCATGGGTTGACCGCGATTGCGGATGAATATCTCAATCATCAGATGATTCCGATTTCCGATCTGATCGGCAAGGGGAAATCTCAGAAGAAGATGTTCGAAATTGATATCACACAAGTAGCCGAATATGCCAGTGAAGATGCCGATGTCGCCCTGCAACTTTGCGACTTGATCCGAGACCGTCTGCATCAGGAAAAACTTTGGAAGCTGTTCGATGAAGTGGAGCAGCCGCTTATTGCAGTCTTGGCTGAAATGGAACTGAACGGCATCGCTGTCGATGCAGACGAACTGAAACAGCAAAGCGAATCGGCGGGAAAGCGAATCGACCTACTGCTGATCGAACTGGAAGAAATCGCGGGACATTCTTTCAATCCGGATTCCCCCAAACAACTTCGAGAAATTTTATTCAGTGAACTCGGCCTTCCCGTTCAAAAGAAAACGAAGACGGGTGCGAGTACCGATTATTCTGTTCTGGAAAAATTAGCTCCTTTACATCCTCTGCCCGCGAAAATTATTGAATATCGACAACTCGCGAAGTTGAAGGGAACTTATCTTGATGCACTTCCGAAGCTGATTCATCCGGAAACAAATCGAATCCACGCTTCTTTCAATCAGGTTGTTGCCGCGACCGGTCGGCTCAGTTCGAGTGACCCGAACTTACAGAACATTCCGATCCGCACCGAAGAAGGGCGGCAGATTCGTAAAGCCTTCATTCCCGGTCATGAAAACTGGGAATTACTATGCTGTGATTATTCACAAATTGAATTGCGGGTACTGGCTCACTTTTCACAGGATGCCGCGATGATGGAAGCCTTTCGGACCGGGCTGGATATTCATACCGCAGTCGCCGCGGAAGTTTTCAAGGTGGATGAAAGCGAGGTCGATAAAGAGATGCGGCGAGTTGCCAAGGCGGTGAATTTTGGAGTTATTTATGGACAAAGCCCGTACGGTTTGGCGGCTTCGCTGAACATCCCCCAGGAACAGGCAGCGGAATTCATCGATGATTATTTCGCCCGTTACCCCGGCGTGGAAGAGTTTATCGAACAGACGCTCGAAGCGTGTCACCGCACCGGCTACGCTTACACGATTCTCGGTCGCAGGCGTCCCATTTCCGGCATCAAAAACATTCAGGGACGCAATCGAAACATGCCCGAACGAACCGCGATTAACACGGTCATTCAAGGTTCCGCTGCCGACCTGATTAAACTGGCTATGCTGCACGTGCATGATGCGATTCAGGAATCGACTTTGAAAGCAAAAATGCTGCTGCAAATTCACGATGAACTTATTTTTGAATCCCCGACCGAAGAACTGGAACCACTGATCAGTCTGGTTCGTACCAAAATGGAACAGGCGATGAGCCTCGATGTCCCGCTGGTGGTCGATATCAAACACGGCAAAAACTGGCTCGATGCGGAATGATCTAACCCGGATAAGCCGGGACTAAGGATCGCTCGAACAATAACTGTCGTAACCTCGATGTTCTGTTTTCTTGGCTGAAGGCCAAACAAAATAGATGAAACCAGACAGTAATTGTTCGAGCGATCCTAAACAGTAGGTTAGGCTTTCCAGCCTGGCAAATGTGGTTTCCAAGAAGCTCACCTTTTGATTTACCAGCGAACGGACATTTTTCGTTGAACCATAAAAAATCCAGAGCGACTAAATGATTCTTACGGAGCCTCTTTCAGAAACTCTATCGTAAATAATTCCTGTGGTTTGATCGCTTCAGGTTCCAGCAGTTTAATCTGTTCGAGTTGTTCAACAAGCTGCTGCCAGCGTTTCGGGCTCATTTCTCCGGTAAATTTTGCTTGTTCATTCAGGCAAAGTTTTTTCAGGGCATCGAGACCTTGATCGAGAACTTCGACAGGCATTTCCGGGTTGATGGAATGAATATGCGCATGGACCAGTTCAGAATCTTTCAACAGGTAATCGGACCAACCTTTCACTGAGGCCCGAACAAACTTTTGCACCAGTTCAGGTTCTGTTCCAATAAGATCTTCATGAGTAATTAACACGCTGGAATAGGGATCGAAGCCGAGCTTTGAGACCATTAACACCTTAGGTTTTGCGCCTTCGCGACGTGCAACAATTGGCTCACTGAAAACATAACCTTGCTGGGCAAACTTTTTATCACGCAGGAAGTATGCAATCGATCCGGTATAGCGGACAATCTGAACATTTTCCAGTTTCAGATGATGTCGCAGGAAATGAGAGAAAGCAGGGGCATCGCTCATCGCCAGTGTCATGTTCTGTAGTTGATCAAGAGAATCGATTCCGCTTTCCTGATGCACGATAATACAACGAGGCGAATGTTGAAGCGGAGCCATCAGCGCAATAATGGCGGCATCCTGCGCACGCCCCAATGCGATGCGATCTGCATTTGAAATGCCAAAGGTAACACGCTTTGCTGCAACACGTTGAATGACCGGGCTGTCTGGACCGCCCGGCAGAATGGTTACTGCCAATCCTTCCTTTTCATAATCCCCATTCAGTAACGCCGCATAAAACCCGCCATGTTCTGCTTCGGGTAGCCAGTTCAAGGCGAGTGTGACTTGCTGCAATCCTTTTGATTCAGAAATTGTTCCCGATGAATTCCGGGGAGAATTTTCAGAACAGGAAGTGAGAAAAGAAAAACAGATAACAAAAAGGATCCCCAGAAACAGCCGATTCATTTTGTGGTTCCCATTGAATGATAATTGCTGGCTCTAACTAATTCTATGTGCAACTGGTTTAAGTGGTCAAAAAATGCTTAGCATCAATGAAGCAATAACTGTTGTATCTGCAGTTTGCATTTCACAGGATCGCGTCCATTAGATTCTGCACAATGACAGATAATTCGTTTAACGGCAAGCCGAAGGCGACTGCGTAAACAGGTATGCTTGACTCAAAAGTTCCCAAATTACACGACTCTCTGTCGTTAAAATAATTCCTTCGTCCTTTCAGGACTTCCTCCTCTTGCAAACGAACTCCCCAGGTTAAAACCTGGGGCTATTTGCCAATGTCCCGAAGGGGCAAAACTTATGTATAAACAGCAGATGTACGGTATCACAGGAAAGGATCAAAGCTGCTATCACTCGGCATGATACCTGAGACGATTGATGTTTTTTCGTTGAACAGCATGGCTTCATTGTCCAGCCCACCTGCGCAGTCGCCTTCGGCTTGCCGTTAAACGAATTATCGATCAAATTTATTTTTCGTCCCTTTGGTGGTTCTTTACGATCCAGAATCTATTTCACAATATTATCTGATTCTCTCTTTATTGCGAGGGGGATTTATGAGGTTCAAAAAATGTAACATGCTGTTGTTTGCTTTCCCTGACACGTTGAGAAATTGTCTTTTGGAAATACTCTTGCGAGCGGAACGGTTGGGAAGTTTTTTGAACGGGAACGTACTCTCCTTCCGGGGTTAAGCGTTTTGCCTTGACGTTATCCTGAAAGTAAATTTCGAGAAGATTGATTAAGCGGGATTTGCACGCTTCGTCTTCTATCGGCACAAGTAGTTCAATTCTGCGATCCAAATTTCGAGGCATCCAGTCTGCACTCGAGATCAAGATGCGGTCATCTCCGCCATGGTGGAAATGCACGATGCGGGCATGTTCCAGATACCGATCAATAATACTGGTGACTTCTATGTTTTCACTTAAATTGGGGACTCCCGGTCTGAGGCAGCAGATTCCGCGAATATTAAGTTGAACTGTCACGCCGGCTGCAGAGGCACGGTAAAGTGCTTCGATAATTTCGGTATCGACCAGCGAATTAACCTTCGCACGAATAAATGCCTTGCCGCCACGGTTGGCCTGATCAATTTCGATTTCGATCATTTCCAACAATCGAGGTTTCAATCCAAG
>JAJRTM010000363.1 GCA_024278285.1 Planctomycetota bacterium | reverse complement strand
GCTGTATGCAGATACCGTTCGTGGTGCGAAAACGGTTGTCTGGAATGGACCGATGGGCGTGTTCGAAATGCCTCCGTTCGATGCAGGCACCAAAGCGGTCGCCCAGGCAATTGCAGATAGCGATGCCATCAGCATCATCGGCGGCGGAGACTGTGCAGCCGCGATTCAACAACTCGGTTTCGCTGATCAGGTTTCCCACGTCAGCACCGGCGGCGGCGCCTCCCTGGCAATGCTCGAAGGTCAAAAATTCGCAGCCGTCGATTTACTCGATGAAGCGTGATTGTTTTGCGGATTCAGCGGAAATTACTCGCCGTATTTGTCGCGGATGACAACGACGTCATCCAGGCGGCTTAAAAACAAATCGACTAATTCAGCGTCGAAATGGGTTCCTTTTCCTTCTTCGAGAATTGCGATGCACTTTTCGAGTGGGAAGGGGTCTTTGTAAGGTCTTTTGCTGCTCAGGGCATCGAAGACATCTGCGACGGCGACGATGCGACCTTCCAGCGGGATTTCTTCTCCCTTTAATCCATTGGGGTATCCCGAGCCATCCCACTTTTCATGATGTGTCGCTGCGATCGAACTGGCCAGTTTTAAAAGTGGCGACTTACTGTTCTCCAGCATTTTTGTTCCAATCGTATTGCTGGTATCAAGCATTTTGTGAGTGAATGAACCAGTACGAGAACAGATATCTTCGCCGTAGTTGCAATGATTTTTCATTTCGCCGAATTCTTCATCAGTCAGTTTGCCCGGCTTGAGCAGAATCGAATCGGGGATGCCAATTTTTCCCATATCGTGCAACGTGGAAGCCATCTTAATCATTTCAATTTTGCGACTGTCGAACCCGACTTCGCGAGCAAGGATTTCCACATACCGGCTGACACGGATCACATGATTCCCTGTTTCGTTGTCGCGATATTCAGAAGCACAAGCCAGGCAATGCACAACTTCTCGTTGGGCTTCCTGCAGTTCAGCGGTTCTTTGTTGAACAAGAGATTCAAGATGATCCTGGTGCATTTTCATCATGAGCGAATTGCGAACCCTGGGGAGCATATCTTGTGTATCGATTGGCTTATTTAGAAAATCGGTAGCACCAAGTTCGAGTGCCTTGTTTTTCATCTCACTTTCTGTTGATGCGGTAAGAATGAGAATCGGCAGATGAGAAAAATGATGGTCGGCGCGTACCGCTTCGAGAATATCGAGCCCACTCACTTGGGGCATCATGATATCCAACAGCAGCACATCGGGTGATTCCTGATAGATTTGCGTGATCGCCTTGGTGGAATCGCTTTGTGTAACAAAGTTTTTATAACCAGCGACTTTTAGATGAGAGCAGGCCAGTTTTACATTCAGCGGCACGTCATCCACGACCATGATTTTCATGTTTGACAAATCAGGTTTCGCAGTGGAAGTTTCCTGCTTTTGAGCGGCCTGATGTTTTTTTGCCTTTTTCCAGACGTTTTGCGGAACAGTTTCCTGGTCACTTGGCGTTTGGGTTTGTGTCTTTGTTTCTAACATGAGTTCAACCAGTTTAATAATGATAATGTAGTTATTTTATTTGTCTTGTTTTAGTTGGCGAATTCGGGAATACTGACTCTTGCCGCTAAGTTTTTTAGAATTTCGATAGTTGCTTTGATCGCTGAGAAATCGTCCGTTAATGCGATTGATTCCAGATGCAGAGCCGGTTCGGTTAATGCACCGAATCCTGCTCCACCTGCGGTCCCTGCAATGTCATGGGCAATTTGTTTGATACGCTCGCGGTCTTGTTGTTCCAGTTTGCTTTGTAGTTCGGTCATCATTTGAACGAGTAAATCGCCAAAATCCTGCACAATTTCCAGAAAGACTTCGTTATGAATTGGCAATGTTGTTTCGAGCATTTCGTCAGCATATTTTTTTTGCTTATTTTGCTTATCGCTCACTTCGAGAGTTTTTGTTTCAGTTTTGCGGTCAGGTTTGCATAGAGAAGTAAGAGTCGTAATTTTGTCGAACAATTTGACATCATCAATTGGCTTAGAAAGATAATCAGTACAACCGGCGGCAAGGCACTTATCTATATCTCCTTTCATCGCATGAGCCGTTAACGCGATGATGGGAGTTTTGTGTCCCATCTCACGCAATGTTCTGGCTGCTGTGTATCCATCCATTATCGGCATCTGCATGTCCATCAGGATGATGTCGTAATCTTTTTCTTGTGCTTTCTGAACACTAACCTTTCCGTTCTCAGCGATATCAATATTGACAACGCCAGCCTGGGAGAGCAACGCGACGATCAACCTCCTGTTAATCTCGCCATCTTCAACAAGCAAGATTCTCGTTGAAGGTGAAAGTGTATGATGATGATGATGATGTTGTTGTTGCTGTTGCTGTTTATCATCACTACTGTTTTGTGTTGAACTGGCAACGCCATCAGCCAGCGGAGCTTCCAGCAGTTTTATCCCTTCGAGCGAACCGATATCAATGGTAACGGTAAACGTGCTTCCTTCGCCTGGTGTACTTTGTACGGTAATATCCCCGCCCATCGCCACGGCTAATTGCTTACTGATGGAAAGTCCTAAACCGGTCCCGCCGAAATGTCGCGTAATACTATTATCGGCTTGCTGAAACGCTTCGAAAATTGCTTGTTGCTTGTCTTCAGGAATTCCGGCGCCAGTGTCTTTGATATCAATAACGAGTTTGGCTCGCTCGTATGTCTGATCAATTTTTGCACTCAGGTGAATCTCGCCGTGATCTGTAAATTTGATCGCATTGCCGACCAGATTCAAAAGTAATTGACGCAAGCGAGTTGGATCGGTTTTGATCGTTTCAGGTAGTGGTCCGATCCATTCGGATTCAAACCGTAAACCTTTTTCCTGTGCTTTTGCACGCATTAAGCTGATCACTTCGCCAATGATCGCGTGGGGTGAATAATCGAGATATTCCAGTTCAATATTATCCGATTCAATTTTGGAAAGATCGAGAATATCGTTGATGACACAAAGCAGATGCTTGCCACTGGTTTGAATGCAGGAAAGAAAATCGAGCCGATCTTCCCGGCTCAATTCTTCATCCTGCTCCAGTAAAATATCTGCAAAGCCCAACACGCCGTTGAGTGGCGTGCGGATTTCGTGACTCATATTGGCTAGAAACTGACTCTTGGCAACATTACTCGCCTCGGCGGCAGCAGTCGCTTTTTCGAGTTGTTCCTTCGTTTCTTCCAATTCGAAAATGACTTCAGCCGAATGAACAATCGCCTCTGCCTGTGCATTAGCCAATTCTTTTGCTTCCGCTTCGGCTAACGCCAGGTGTCTGCGAACATCCCTGAACGCATCGCGCAACTCCATCGCAACCGATGGTTCCATCGCTTCAATGCACCGTTCTATCCGTGTTAACGATTCAATGGGAATGTTCATTGGCTCTGACTTTCTTTAGTCTTTCTTTTTGATCACTGCAACGAGTTGATTTTCGGAATTATCCAAGCGTACAAGTTCGTGACCTGTTTTGTTGCACCAGGCTTCGACATCCAGACAAAACGCAGGATCGTCAGCCACTGCGGTGAATTGATCGCCTCCGACAAGTTCTTTCATCAACTTATTGAGTTGCACAATCGGCATCGGACATTTCAAACCAGTGAGATCAATTTTTCGTTCTTCTGAAACTTCTGTCGTCATTCGTCTGTTTCCTTTAGATAAATAAGGTGGTGTTGGAGGAAGAAGATTGTTCAATAAAACGGGCCACGCCGCAGTAATTCATGTTGGGGTAATCGATCAATTCTTCAGGCTTAATTCCCATCAGTGACATCGACATTTCGCAAACATCGATATTCACTTCCAGGTCTTCTGCAATTTGAATTAATTCCGATAAACTGGGGACTTGTTTTTTCGACATTTCACGATTCATTAACAATCGCCCCATGCCCATCATGTCCATTTGGGAAAGTTTCCGTTTGTGGAATCCGCCCGGCAGCATCCAGCCGAACATTTTCTCAACGACTGTTTTTCCTTTCGCCTGCGGTCCACTCTTTTTCAAACCAGCCGTTGCCCAGAAGGTAAAGAACATCGAAACATTCATTCCACAAGCCGCGGCTCCAGTTGCAATCACGAATGCTGCAAGAAGTTTGTCTAAATCTCCACTGAAAACGACCATGCTGATCGCGTTAGAATCAGGAGCGTTTTTCCCTTGCTTTTCCAACTCTTCAATTCGCTGTTCCAACGAAGAGATATCACCAAAAGGCATCATTGCCGTCGCTGTACTCATGAGTGCTTCCCGTATTTATTTGAATGGAAAATCGATCAATCAAAAAACCTGGGGAGATCGCATCCCCATAGAATACGAAAAACATACGTTGCATTTTTGCAACAGGCAGGCGAAAACCCTGGATTTCGGGCAAGAGTTGTTCGGCAAAAGTAGAGATCAGAGCAAATAATCTCTACAGTCCACACAAGCGGACCAACAATCTTTCACGATTAAGAAGAACAGAATCGTTTAACGGCAATACCGTTCATTTATTCATAAGTCGCGACATGTTTGAGCAAGATTGCTCCCGTTTGCCTGCGGATGAGAGTGGGCGTATTTTAGATCGTTTGGCCGGGTTGGAAAAATGTATTGCACCAGAATTGGTAACACAAGCATTGGCTTCAACCGGCAAACAATCGACACGGAAATGCTCACTGACCAATGAGGTGATGATGGGGGTTGTTTTAGCCAGGGGACTGTTTACTGAAATGCCAATTCGACAAGTCTTAAAGCTTCTCGCCGATTGCGAAAGGATGAAAATCTCCCGCGCGTTCGAGCCTTTGCATGGCTCGCCAGCGTTTGGGGAGCGAGCCCTTAGCGGAGCTTTATCGTTTGGTCGTCAAGCCACTGGCCACCGAACAAACTCCCGGTGCATTTTATCGTGGGATGCGCAAGGTCGCTATTGATGGAACGGTTCTGGAAGTTGCCGATTGCGAAGCTCATCAACACTTGGGACGT
>JAJRTM010000362.1 GCA_024278285.1 Planctomycetota bacterium | reverse complement strand
CGGGAATCTGAACAAAGCAGTAATCAGGAACCGAAAGACGAGACTCTTATTGACGTAACCTCTCAATCAACCTAAAGTTATCGCCGTTCGTATTCTGGAAATTCTCCCGATGTTTTAATGCAAACCCCTGTTAATTCAGAAAAACAGTTTGAACGGAAGTTTAGACATTCTTGTCTGCCTTTATTATGATCGACTCAAACGAAACAGACTCCGAATGTCTGTGCTCCTTTTGAATTAATCGAGGCCCCCTGATAGAAGATGGTACATATTCAATGAGTTACGGCAGTGATGTTCCTGTTGAACCCGAAACAATTCGCGGCGAAGGCTGGCCCTGCTTACGCCAATTTTGTGTCTTTATGGAAAACCGCATCGGCAATCTGCATGAACTGTTTCGCAAATTGGAACGAAACGATTTACGAATTATTGCGATGAGTGTGGTCGACAGTGCCGATTTTTCGACCGTGCGACTCATGGTGGACGATACGGACCGCGCACGGGAACTTTTTACGCTTTCAAATTTCAACTGGTTTGAAAATGATGTGATCGGTATCATTTTACCTAATGTCGCCCAGCCGTTTGTGAAAGTTTGCCTGGCGCTTGTGCAGGCAGAATTGAGTATTCATTATACTTACCCGCTGCTGTTCCGAAAAAATGGACGTGGAGCGATCGCGATCGCCGTGGATGATATCGATACCGCCCAGGAAATACTCAAAGAGCAGGGGCTGGAAATCATCACCGAAGACGACTTGAAAAACGACGACAGTTATTTCTTTTGATACGATCTCCCTCTCCCATGCCAGCAGCATCCCCCAGGCAGAAACTTCCGCTGAAGTCGATTGTAAAATGGACTCTGTTTCTGCTCGTACTCGTTTATGTTGCTCATTACGGCTATCAACAATGGAACGCGGCTGACCTCAGTGAAGTTCAATGGGCCCCTGGCTGGTGGCTGGCCGCGGGGCTACTCTATTTTTGCAGTTGGTTGCCGGCTGGTTGCTTGTGGTGGCTGCTGTTAAAACAAGCCGGTGTTTCACTCGCATTCTATCCGACATTTCGAGCGCACTTTTGCGGTCACCTGGGGAAGTACGTGCCGGGGAAAGCACTTTCTATTATCATTCGGGCAGCGATGCTGCGTGAATATAATGTTCCTGCAACAGTGGCGGGGATGCTCGCGACAGTGGAAACTTTGATCACGATGGCTGCAGGACTACTCGTTTCAATTGTACTACTGCCAGTTGTGATTGGTTCTGAATCGAGTGAAGCGATTACGCGAATGATGCCCGCTCTGAAACTGCTAACCGACCTCGATACCGGTACGCAGTATGCAATTTCAGGATCAATATTACTGCTGGCGATGCTGGCAACACCTATTGTCTCACGAGGACTTCAGTGGACAACGACTCGCCTGGTTTCAAAAATGGACAGGCCTGTCGAAGTCGGCAAAGAATCATCCGCTCCCATCAATTCCCCGATTCGTTTTTCGCCGAAAATGATTCTCCTTGGCTCTGCGATTGTTGCCATTGGCTGGTTCATTAACGGATTGAGTTTAGGCTGCCTGCTGATGGGGTGTGGAGTTGCGCCAGATTCATTGACAGCCCCCCTGCTCTGGACGAGTGCAGTCGCCGGCGCAACATCACTTGGTTTCCTCGTCCTGTTTGCACCAGCAGGCTTAGGGGTACGGGAAGGAATTCTTATTGCAATTTTGCAACTCTCCCCACAAATCGATCCCTCGCTCGCTGTCATCGTGGCGATCCTGTTTCGCATCATTTCGTTTTCAAGTGAAGTAATTTTTTCTGGACTACTTTATTCTTTTTCACCACGAAGGCTCGAAATCACTAAGAAAGAAAAGAGAAGCGGAACAGGTGGTATGACTGAAAAATGATTCGCGATCATTCATGTTTTCAGGCGAGCCGGGTCAGTGATGACCCTGGTGACTTTCGAGTCTGAATTGGATGCTGGCTATGTGGCGACAGAGTCACCCGGGGGTTAACACCCCCGGCTCGCCTGGGCTGTATCGTTACGAATCGAAGTCCGTTAATCTCGTTTGAACAGGCAAAAATATCGATTCCACTTTGCGATTTAACGCGGAATTGGTACAGTACCGTTTTACAGGGATGTTTCAGGGACCGACTCAGGGAGGGACGGTGTGTTTTTAACTTGCTCTATTCGCCGTAAGCTGTTTGTGCAGTACGGGTTAGTGTTTGCAATGCTGCTTTTAATGGCAATCGCTGCTATTATCGGATTGGTTTCTTACCGAGGCGTTCTTTCCGATTTAGAGTACAGCATTACCGAAGCACCTCGTAAAGCAGACCTCATTTCCGCAATCGACAGACTGTTCCTTCCGCTCAGTAAACAGCCGATGGAAATGAGCAATTTCGATGCAGAAACATTTGCTGTTTTCCAGCATCAAAACTTCCGCATTGAGTTCGATGAAGCGAACAAACAAATTGTCCGATTTATTGACCGGCTTGATAAAATGCCTTCCAATGCATCGTACCCGGAGCAGACTCGAATTTTACTGGTCAATAATCTTCGCAGTACGGTATCACTCTTAAAAGAACAACAGAATCTGCTGATCGACCCGAAACAACGCGCACAGACTGCCCAGCGAATGCTTGGCTGGCTGGTGAACCTACATGAATTTGTGAATGAAATGCCTGATCCGTTTCAGGTTTTTGTGCCTCGGCTTTCTGAAGCAGAAAAGAATCTGCAATTCTGTTTGAATATAGTGATCTTTTCGAGCGTGTTTTCCTTCCTGCTTTTTCTGGGGGTGATGGGAACGAGCCATCGATGGATTTTTGAGCCGATCAAAAAACTTCACAAAGCAGCCCGGCGCGTTGCCAACGGCGATTTTCAGCACAAAGTTGAACTTAGTACCGGCGATGAAATGAATGAACTGGCTGATGTGTTTAATCAGGTGACAGCTCAGTTTCACGAAATCAATCAAGATTTAGATCGCAAAGTAAGAGAAAAAACGACGGCGTTGATTCGCTCGGAACGGCTTGCCGGGGTCGGTTTTCTGGCCACCGGGGTTGCTCACGAAATCAATAATCCGCTACATGTTATTTCGACCATTTCAGAATCACTCGAAATGCAGGCGTTTTCGGTGCTTGAAAATTGCCCGGAAGCAGATCGCGAACTT
>JAJRTM010000361.1 GCA_024278285.1 Planctomycetota bacterium | reverse complement strand
TGTTTGGTTCCGGCTATACCAGGTTAGGGATTTGAATCAGCACTCAGGAAAACCGAACTTTGAAAATTGCTCACATCATCACCAGGCTCATCATCGGGGGAGCGCAGGAAAATACGGTTCACACCGTTGAAGATCACGTCCGTGAATTTGGCGACGATGTAACACTCATTACCGGACCTGCATTGGGTCCGGAGGGAAGTTTAATTCCACGAGCCGAACAGTCCGGTTGCAATCTGATTATTCTTGATGAACTTCGCAGAAACATTCATCCGCTGAGAGAACTGGCTGCCTATCGCAAATTGAAAAAACATTTGCGTCAGTTACAGCCCGACATCGTGCATACGCACAGTTCCAAGGCGGGGATTTTAGGACGCCGGGCTGCGTTTGCGTTGAAAATCCCCTGCGTCCATACCATCCACGGAGCCGCGTTTCACTACGGTCAACACCCGATACTGTATCACGCTTATAAACAGTCAGAAAAAATCGCATCCCGCTGGACCGATCACACCATTTCTGTCGCAGACGCGATGTCACAGCAATACCTGGCAGCCGGCATCGGGAAACCGGAAAATTATACAACCATTCATAGCGGCTTTGTTGTCGATCCCTTTCTGGCAAAAAGTAATAACCGTGATGCACAACGAGCCACCTGGGGGCTTTCGCCGGAACATATTCTTATCGGAAAAATCGGGCGACTGTTTCCGCTCAAAGGACACGAAGCCGTATTGGCAGTTGCAGCAGAGGTGGTTCGACAATGTCCGCAAGCACGGTTTCTGTTCATTGGTGATGGAATTTTAAGAGAGCAATACAAAACCGAAATCGAAAAGATGGGACTCAAAGATCATTTCATTTTTACCGGCCTGGTTCCGCCCACAGAAATCCCCGAATTGATGCAGACTCTTGATATCCTCGTTCACACCTCTCAATGGGAAGGCCTGGCTCGTGTACTTCCGCAAGCACTTATTGCCGCCAAACCTGTGATCAGTTTCGATATCGATGGAGCGAAAGAAGTGGTCATCAACAACGAAACCGGATTCCTCGTTCCCCGAAGCGATTTGAAAGGCCTTACCGAATCGATGATCAAACTGATCAACGATCCAAAGTTGCGAGAAAAATTCGGAAAAACCGGTCGAGAAAAATTCACCGACAGATTCAGGCATCAAACGATGTCTCGAAAAATCCGAACTGTTTATCAGCAAGTCCTCGATTCCCGGGCGGCTCGTTGATAGAATATATCGTATTACTAACGTTAAGAGTTTGCGAACGGCTCGCAAGTTTTTAGAAAAATAGTTTTTGGTTACGGTTATCAGAATGAACCAGCCGTGCTGGGTGACTTTGATGCGTGTGTAATTAACCGGGAGCATTACCATCCCGGATCGCCAACATGAAAAGGACCATGATTATGCGACTGCGAAATTTATTTCTCCTGCCCCTTTGTTTAACTTTGCTTCTTTCGCCCGGCCCGATTTTTGCAGCCGATGCACCTGCGGGCAAACCGCGATTGACACTTTCGTGGTCGAAGAATTTGCTCAAAATTAAAGGTGATTATCTGCCGGGCGGCGAGTTGGATGTCTGGTATCTCGAAGCGTATTGCAGAGACGGTTCAACGACCCGCGACTGGGGAAAAACCGTCATCAAACATAAAACCGAACTTGTTTGTGCAAACGCAGATCATACGCAGGTCAAACTGAAATGCACCCTTGACGATGGCGTACAAGTTCTGCATACGATTACTGCGAGGAATGATGAAATCGATTTTAAGGTGACCGCAACCAATCCGACCAAACAGGCATCACGCGCCCATTGGGCACAGCCCTGCATTCGCGTTGGCGTCTTCACCGGGCATACCGAACCGAACGATAAATACGCCTACATCAAAAAAAGTTTTGTCTTTATAAATGGAAAACTGCAACTCATGCCGACACCGGTTTGGGAAATGAAAGCCCGTTACATTCCTGGTCAGGTTTGGGCTGCTCCGGGAGTACCTCGTGATGATGTCAATCCTCGCCCCCTCAATCCACAAACACCATCAAATGGAATCATCGGTTGTTTCAGTGCAGACGATAAACTGATCCTCGCTTCGGTCTGGGAACCGTATCAGGAACTGTTTCAGGGAGTCATCCGCTGCGTCCACAGCGATTTCCGTATCGGCGGATTAAAACCGGGTGAAACAAAAAACATCCGAGGCAAACTCTATCTTGTCGAAAACGACCTGGACGCACTTTTAACCAGATACAAAAAAGACTTCCCGGAGCAACAGGATCAGCGATAATGTTTTATGTTGTAGCTACTCATCCCAGACGGTGGAAGCCGAGTTGCCAATTCGTCCACACTCTGGCGAGTGTAGCTACAATCTATTCGGTTCCGGTTTATCCGGGTTAGCGAGGAGGTCAAAATAAAACTCTTTGATTGAAAGCCTGACCTGCTTTAGTCATGCCTGTTTCTTATCTCGTTTTGATCCATTGAATTATTTTTCCGGGGACATCAACCCCGGTTGCTTTTCGGAAAGCGTTCCAACCGGGGCAGGCGTTGACTTCGAGAAGATAGAGTTGTTTATTTTCATCGTAAATTAAATCGACTCCCGCGAAAATGGTTCCCGTTGCCAGGCAGGCTTGTTGAGCCAATTCTATTTCTTCATCAGTCGGGTCATGCAAACTGGCTGAACCATCCAGTGAGCAGTTTGTGCGAAAATCAATCGTGGATGTTCGTCTGATTGCCCCGAGCGGTTTCCCATCGAGCATAAGAATTCTCAAGTCACTCTGGTTTGCCTGACCGCTGCTGAGATATTTCTGCAAATACAAAACAGCCCCGATTTGTTCCCAGGCTTTGAAAACTCTGCGGGCAGTTTCCGATTCGGTCAGTCTGATCACGCCACGTCCTTCTGCTCCAAAAAGCGGTTTGAGAACGACATCCCGATTCATTTTCTCGAAAATCATCAACGCCTGCTCTGCCGATTCAGAGCAAAATGTTTCTGGAACAGGCAGCCCGACTCGCTGGCATCGTGCTAATGTTAAATATTTATCAACTGCACACTCAATCGCCTTGGGAGGATTGATTACGCAGACCCCGGATGCCTCCAGCGACCAAAGCAAATCCATCCGAAAAATAACCTGCTCCAACGAACCACCCGGCATGTTGCGAACCAGGCAAACATCATATTCATTTAACGAATGAATATGTTCTGGTTGTTGGGCGGAAATTGTTTCTGAGCAACCTTTGAGATGCGAAGCGAGTTGATCAAACGGAACGATGTCACATTCAATTTGTTGTTGTGTTGCAGCTTCTTTAATTTCGCAGCAATAGGGACTCTCCGCATTTCCAATCAGAAGCATCCGCATGACTGATTTCAATCTATCGTGATACAAGATGCCGTCAATAACTCAAATCGTCATCCATCCTGCAATTGACAGAATTAGAAATGATAATTCGGATTTCGTCGATCAAAATCGAAGTCTGTCAGACCGGTATTAGTGCGCAGGTTGGTGTAAGTGTACTCTTCAAGAAGTGGCGATTGATCACCAGGGCGAGCGGGGAAGCCGTAGCACTCACAGCGAATCGGCAGGTTTGTTTCCTTATCCAGATAGAGTCGGGTTCTTTTG
>JAJRTM010000360.1 GCA_024278285.1 Planctomycetota bacterium | reverse complement strand
TTGGTTATCGTCAGGAAGCGAAAATGTCTCATCATTTCCCATTCTCCATTCTGGTCAACAGGCGATCGCTTCCTTGCGTTGAACAAACCCCCATTCCCTGGATAGCAATTGGCAAAGCAGCTCGCCACATTGCGTGTCCGCGCATTTTACATCAGCTTGGGAAAGATGAAAAGGCGGGAGATGGTCGGGTTTCAGAAAGGATGCGAAGCGGAGCCCCAGTTCTGCAGCAGTGACTGCCACCCTGCTGCTAATTCCAATGCCCTAAAGGCACCCGGTTTCACCCATCTAAAAATAGCCGAGGTGGGACTCGAACCCACACGGCCCATCCGGGCCAAGGGATTTTAAGTCTGTTAAGTACCGTAAGCGACTGGACGGGAAACGCTGTTTTCTAACTGGGAAACCGCTATTTCCGCATGCTTCCCTTCCACTCGATTTCACGAGCCAACGAACGTTCGTGAGACTTTCACGAGTCTTTTATTTTGGAGACGACAAGCGTTTCACCTCTTCGCAACTTGTGGCAACATTCAGTTTTCAGCAACAGGAAAAAACGATCATGTTTATTATCTTTTTATAAAGTTAGTGCTTGACAGTACGAAAGCCTACACCTAGGATTCAGACGCAACAGGTATGGTACAAATCCAGCCCGTTCACAGAATGTTATTTATCATTCACCTTGTGAACCCGCTGCGTTTCCATGCAGCAGGTATGGGAAAAACCCAGCCCGTTCGCAAGGTGTCGTTAAGCCCGACATTTTGTGAACGGGCTTTTTTTATGGACTGATTTAAGGAAGGAATCTAAGGCATGACAAACGAAACACAGACAGTTAAAGACGAGCCACGGCTTAAAAACTACAGGACCGCCGCCGCTTACCTTTCACTTAGCGAACGTGAGGTATGGAGAATGGGGAAGGAGGGGAACATTCCAACGATTCGGATAGGGCGGTCCGTTCGCTTCGATGTCCGTGATCTGGATGAATGGATTGAAAAGCAGAAAGGGACGAGCAAGTGAAACTCACCCTGGAAGATTCCGACATTACGCCAATTGTTCGAGAAACCGTCGAAGCGATCCTTGATTCCGGATTGCTCGACCAGCGGTTGAGTTATTCATCGATTGAAGCGGCTCGCATTCTCGACACCACATCACGGGCGATTGATGAAGCGCGACGATCCGGGCGACTGCGTGGCGTGAAGATCGGCAAAAGCTATTCCTATCCACGAACGGAACTTCTGCGATTTCTGAACGAACATGCGTAGAAAAAGCCCCAACCTACCACAGCGGGGCTTCTCCATTTATTCACACACCTGATATGAAAGCAAGCGAATGATACCCATTGCAAAAAAAGAAGACAACGGTAATTGCGGCTACAGTCGCGATTTATTTGAATCTCGCAAGTTGAAGGAAGAAGCCCTTGCAGGCCACGAATCGACACGCAAGGCTATCCTGCTGAAAGCTCGGCACATTTTCATCCGGCATCTGCTCAATACCGGATCGGCAACGGCTGACGATATCCGCAATAAGTTTGAAGTTCCTGAAGGTGTGAATCCTAACTTCCTTGGATCGGTCCCCACGCCCTTCACACGGGGCTTGATAATCAATCGCAACGGATACGTCGAATCGTCACGCCCAGCGGCACACGCAAGAGTTGTGAGCGTTTGGCGATTGATCAACAGTCGCAAGGCCGAGGCATGGCTACTCGATAATCCCTTGCCAGAATCGGAGGGCGAATAATGGCAGCCGGCGGTTTCATTCTGGTACACAGGAAGATGCTTGAATCGATCACGATGTCAGATGATTGGCTTTGCCGACTCTGGATGACCTGCCTTCTCAAAGCAAATTTCAAAACAGGATTCTTCAAGGGCGATGAGATACCACCAGGAAGTTTTGCATTTTCTTATCGGCTCTTTTCGGAGTCACTGGGAGTCTCGAAAGGCAAGTTAAGACGGGGGTTATCGAAGCTCAACCAGTCCGGTCAAATAACCGTAAAAGCGGGACGCGATTTTTCAACCGTAACTATATGCAACTGGTCAACTTACCAAGATTGGTCAAAGGGGTCACGGGACGCGGACGGACACGCAGACGGGACGCCAATGGATACGCCAATGGATACGCAGACGGGTCACGATAGAAAGAAGGGAATGAAAGTAAAGAATGAAAAGAAGGGAAAGAAGAAAGAAAGCACGACGCCAGACAAGCTGGACGAAGTGCCGGCGGCGGTTGATCATTCTGGATGTGAGATCATTTTTCCAACTCAGGGCAAATCGAAGGAATGGATTCTTCCAGCGGACAAGATGCGGGAATGGCAGGATGTTTATGAGTTCGACGTTCTTCCTGAAATCCTTAAAGCTCGGCAATGGTGCCGAGATAATCGAACAAAGCGGAAGACAATCAAGGGAATGGCAGCGTTCCTGTGTAGATGGCTGAACCGCACAGCGGACTCTGGAGTTCGTGGTTCACAGAAGCAAACGGAATTCAAATCAGCAGGTGAGCGACGGGAACAAGGCAACATCGAAGCAATGAAAGGATTTTTGAACTGTGGACAAGCCGACGCAAATGACTCAGCAACAATTCGCGGTCATCTTGATTGAAACTCTGACCTGTTGCGGATTGCAAGCGACAAAAAGCGAAATGGCAGTTTGGTACAACCGATTTCATTGGGTGAGGCCAGAGGTATTCAAGAAGGCTTGCGACTGGTACGAACGGCAGCCAGGCCAGAAGTTCATCAATGGGTTTTACTCTACAATCAGGCCGGTATTACTTGATTATTCTCGTGATTATTCAGGCGTGCTTAAAGGCTGGGAGCCGAGGAAGGCAATCAGTCCAGAGAAGGTGAGGCGACATCAAATCGAACAGGCAAAAGCCATGAAGCGAAATCATCTTGAAGGACCAACAACTGTGGGCGAAAAGAAACGAGTAAGGCAGCAAGTAAAAAAAACAGTGGCAGAATATGCCAGAAATATGATTCAAGGCACAGAGCCACCAGCGACCGACAAGCAGGAAGCAGCCAGGCAAATCGCTGACCTAAACAAAATGATCAAAAGGAAAAAGCACGATGAAAAAATATCACACGATTCTTGAAGCAAATTACGAACTGATCATGGCAGCCAAATTCAAACCGAAAAAGCTGGTTAAGCGGGTCAATGAAATCTTCCAATTCCAAATGGGTGAATACAGGAAGCTGCGCGATGCGGTTCGCACATTTCAATACATGTGGGGTTGTCTTAAACCGGAGCAAATCAAGCTCATGGCGACCTATTACGCTGAGGAATACTTAGGTGGGGGCGACACGCCAGCCTGTGAGGAACTTTACAACCAGTGGTGCAAGGAAGTCGAAGACTTCCGGCAAATGCACGCAGATGAGGGCGGCTGGTATGCAGACGATGAACCACAATCACAACAAAAGCAATTCGACATTGATTTTGTAAACGCCTCTTCGCGATGCCAGAACTAATCAACCAGACCAGAGGAATCGACGCATCACGTTGGTTTGATGCTTGTTGAAATTGGGGAGGAAATGGAATGACAAATCAGACTCAAGATATTTCAGCGAATACAGCAACCTGCCCGATCTGTCACAAGTCAGGGACGGTTCCAGTCACATCAGAGCCGGCGAACTTCTTTCGTTGTGATGATTGCCACCAAGCCGTGAAGTTGAACGCAGCGGGGCGGCTGGTGCCGTGGATCGATATCTATTCAGCGGGACGCCAGCGAAAGACTGCACACAACAAAGCGGAAGGAAAGCCTGCTCCACAGCCGATTTCAAACAGGGCAAACAGGGCACTATAAAAAGGAGCTTGCACTTTGCCTCACAGGTTCATTGACAGTATGCCGCTTCGCTTCTCACTTGGATTTCTTTTCGGCTTCTTCAATGGCCTTATCGGCTGCATCGTCAAGCTGCATGCGCACCCAATCTGTGAAGCGGCGGCGGTCAAGTTTGGCGGCTTCTTCCCATCTCTCTTTTTGGAGAGAGGTGCAACGTATTTGAATCACTTCATCGAATCCCATACACGAAAGAGTATCAAAAGCTGAAGACAACTATCAATTACATTGTAGACAATTGTAGTACAAAGTAGTACAATGAGTGGGGCGGCTTGTGATGGAGCCGATTCACAATTCGATTAAGCAAGGCGGCTTGAAGCTGTTTTGAAAGACCCGGCAGAACTGACCATCACCAGTTTTGACCGGGTTTCTTTACGTCTACAGGCCAGAAAAGGCATAACGGGATTTCTATACCTTTGTGTTCAGTAGGGGGTGTTGAATGACTCACGCAGCACAGGAAAAACAGTCTGGCCTTCCTCAGAACGGATGTTTTACAGATTGTGAATGGGCAGATGCAATGCAAGTCGAGGTCAAGACGTTCCGCGAAAACTGCCGTAAGGAAGGGGTTCCGTTTTCAATGTTTGGAAACTTGATGATCGTTCAGGCCGAGGAGTTCTATCAACAAATCAGGAACAAACCAAAGTAATGAGTTTCGTTTTTCAATTAGGAAAGGCAATGCGATGAGAAAGAAAGCATGGATACATCAGAAAGCCCGTGATATCGAGAAGTACGGGACGAAAAAAGCTCCGTGGGTTGTGGACTGGATAGAGCCGAATGGTAAACGCCGATCCAAATCGTTCGGACCAGGCAGAGAGAACAAGAGCCGGGCGAAGCATTACGCAATGGAATTGCATGTGCAACTGGCGAACGGCACATACGAGGGCCAGCGCAAAGAGACCTGGAAGCAATTCCGGGCAAAGTATGATGATCTCGTTTTGAGCGGGCTATCGAGTGGGCATCGAATTTCAGCGGTTGCAGGACTGGAAAGTTTCCAGAAGCTCACCGGGGTTCGGAAGATGACCGAGATTTCTGATGAGTTTGTGGACCGTTATGTAAAACGATTGCAGGACAAGGAAACGGCCCCAGCGACGATCAACAAGAAATTGCGATATCTGAAACTGGCGTTGCGAAAGGCGTACCGCTGGGAATTCATCAAGCGAGTTCCCGAAATCAAAATGCTTCGATTGCATGAGAAGGAAAAGACGTTCGTCAATGATGAGCAGTTCCGGGCGATGTACTCGGCGTGTGAAGTTGCCCACATGCCGAGTATGCCAAATGTGAATCCTGCTCAATACTGGCGATCCCTACTCACGTTCGCGTATCTAACGGGCTGGCGTATCTCGCAAATCCTGTCTCTTACCTGGGACAACGTGGACCTGGAAGCCGGCACAGCGTTCGCCCCGTCTGATACAACTAAAGGCAAGCGTGATGAGCGGATACCGATTCACGGGGCCGTTATCGAGCATCTCAGGCCACTACTGGCAGCGGAAACGCATGAGGTTTTTCAATGCCAGGTTGGAACGGCTATGCGTCAACTGTACAAAGTATATCACAATATCCAAGATAAAGCCGGAGTTCAAAACTGTGGAAAGAATGGCGGCTATTTCGGTTTCCACGATCTGAGAAGAGGCTACGCAACCGCGAACGCCGAACACATGGATCTGTTTGAACTCCAGAAGCTGATGCAGCATCGATCACTGGAAACGACACGGGGCTATGTCAACATGGCGGGCAAGCTGAAGAAGGCGATCAAAAAAGTTCACGTTCCTGAATTTCTTGCCGTTCGTGAGACTTTCACGAGACAGGCAGATTCCGAGGTGGCTGGAGAATAAGCAAATCAGAGTGAAGGGAAGCCCGTAAACGCTACTATACAAGCCTTAAACTAATAGCCGAGGTGGGACTCGAACCCACACGGCCCATCCGGGCCAAGGGATTTTAAGTCCCTCGCGTCTGCCATTCCGCCACTCGGCCTATGCTTGTATGATAGTGTTTCCAGCACATAGATGTCTATGATTGAAAAAGCCGTTCTACCATTATTTCACCAGATTGATTCTTCCACAGTTTGGGTTCGGCTTCAATACTTCGAGAATATACACTTTGCCTGGCTCACTGGAAAGCCTATTTACCATATTTATATAACGCTTTGTCGTAGTATAACTACGGTACTTCGTGAGTTTTTGAAGTTCATCTGCGGAAATGCCCCTGCATTGATCGTTATTACTGTTCGTTTTTTATGATGGCGTTGCTGTTGCAGCACAACGTCGATTTCGTCGTTCGACTGCACCAACTTCGTCCCGGGAGTAACGCGTGTGATGCCATGCAAACCTGGGAACGTCCTCAGAAACCGAAGTGGATGGGTCTGGATGTGCTGCGTTGCAAAACGTATCGCAACAGCGAGTTGGTAACCGTCCCGGACGTGTCGAACCACGTGCAAAAAAATGAAGGCCGAAAAGTCTCAAACTCTTAACCGTTCCACGCGACGAAGCACGGTGCAATCTGCTGCAAGGTTGATCACAGCAAGCAGAAAAAAAGAAGGGAGCCATTCGTGACCGACACCTTTATTTTCCCTACTTGACTTTTAAGGCAGTCGCTACGCTACTTGAACCACCTGATAAGCAATTTAGAGAAAGCCACTTTTCCCAAATCAAAAATAATTGCATTTCAAGATTGAATCCATTTAAGAAAAAAGTTAATGTTTGAACTGCAAATTCAATGGCATTCACAGCCTGTTTTATTTCACGAGGTATTATAGTGACTGAAGAGACACCAAGTTCGCCTACCTCTGGGAATGAGAAATCGGATCTTCGATTAAGGTTCCGTTGGTGTTTCTTTACGGGCTTCCTTCTTGCGTTTGTCGCCATATTGCTGTTCAAGCAGCATTTATTCTTTACCGGCAATGCGTTAGTTCAATGCAAGCTCTGGCAATACTATTATCTTGAGGGGTACCGCTTTTTTACTTCCTCCGGCCAACTTGGTCCAACATCCGGCAGTGGGACTCAAGCTGCTATTGTTTTCGCAAGTCACGTATTTATTTCCCTCGTTGCCGGCCTGTTTACTTTGGGACTTAGTGCAGCCCTTATTAGATTCCGTACACAACGAAAAAAACGTGATTAATAGTATCCGCGGGTTGCTCTCTACACCAGTTCGGGCATGGGGCGATACTTATTGTGTTCGACCAGAAAGCGTGGGCGACCTTGGAAATCGGGGATGGCTAAATGGTCGAGGTCAATTCCGACTGCTTTATAAAGCGTTGCAAAAACTTCCTGGAAATGAACCGGGCGATCTTCTGCCTGTTCGCCCAGTCGGTTGGTGGAACCGATCACTTTGCCGGTTCGCATTCCACCGCCCGCCAGTAACGCACACGAAACACGCGGCCAATGATCACGCCCGGCGTTACCGTTGATTTTCGGAGTCCGTCCGAATTCACCCCAGACAACAATCGAAGTGTCGTCCAGCATACCGCGTTGATCAAGGTCTTCAATCAATGCGCTGAGTGCCTGATCGAGCATCGGCATATCTTCACGACCGCGTTTGAAGTTGCCGCCATGCCAATCCCAGCGGGAAAAACAAAGCGTCACACATCGGACGCCTGCTTCAACCAATCGGCGGGCAATCAAAAAATTATCGAGCAGTTTCGGACCACCATCTGCAACCAATTTAGCGGTTCCTTTGCCGTATCGTTCACGAAGGGCAGGGTCTTCTTTTTCGACATCCAACGCATCCGCCAGTTTGCTCGAAGTTAAAATACCAAACGCCTGTTGAGCGAAAGCATCCATCCCTTCCATCATGCCGGAAGCATCTGCCTGTCTGCGGAAGTTATCTAAAGAAGCAAGCACCTGTTTGCGATCGGAAAGACGATCAGCAGAAATACCGTTGAGTGTCATATCGCTGCGACCATCGCCATGCGGTTGAAACGGTGCGTGTGCGACGCCGATAAAACCGGGTTGTCCGGGATCGCCCCATTCTTTGTGACCGGTTCGTGGCGACAAACCAACAAACGCAGGGACGGCTGGATCTCGCGAACCGTAAAGTTTCGACAAGACCGAACCAAGTGCGGGCCACCCTCCTGAAGGTTGTTGATTAAACCGGCGACCCGTCAAACATTGAAACGCATCGTGCCTGCCATCGGAACCAACCATCGAACGAATGAAAGCACATTTATCTGCCATCTGGGCGATGCGCGGAAACATCTCGCCAATTTCGATGCCGGGCACATTCGTTTGAATCGGCGAGAACTCCCCACGGATTTCCGAAGGGGCGTCCATCTTAATATCCCACATGTCCTGATGAGGTGGCCCCCCAGGCAGGAAGATCATGATGACACTTTTTTTGTTGCCACTAATCCCGGCAGCTTGTTCAGCGCGTAACAATTGAGGCAGCGATAACCCGCCCATCGCGAGGCCACCCAGCTTCATCACCGAGCGACGAGAAATACCGTCACACAGCGAATAACGAGAACCAAGTATATTCAGCATTTCGCGTCTCCCCGGTAGGAAACAGTCTGGAAGGAAATGTAGGTGAGAACCCTCGCGGGCTTTGTACAACGCTAACCAACCCTGTTATATTAGCATCGGCCTTCATATAAAGATACTTGCAAATAACTGATACGTCAA
>JAJRTM010000031.1 GCA_024278285.1 Planctomycetota bacterium | reverse complement strand
CCCGAAGCCGCCCAGTACATTTCACGAGAACCACGAGAAGGCTGGTCACTTTGTTAATGGAAATCTGTATGGTCCGTAGGGTGGCCCGACTACTTTAGTGGTTGGGTGCCGTCAGGCACAAGATGGATGCGCCATGTGCATTCGATTTCATTCGTGCTTCCAATAAAGATGGAATCCACATGGCGCGTACGTCTTGTTGCTACGCAACCCAACCGCAAAAAGCGGATGGGCTACCCACTTTTTGATTCAATAGTGGGTGCCACGGCTCTGTGAGCCGTGCGAACTGAAAACCAAACTCTGCTCTGTGATCATTCCAGATCCAACGCAGCACGGCTCACAGAGCCGTGGCACACGAAATAATAATAATAATAATAATATTTCGCGACATGCATTCAGTATAAATACACTCTGTTTTCTGTATCTTCCGGGTTATTTACCATCCCAAACCATCTCTATTTATGTTTGAAACATCGCCCATCCTCTTTGTATCATCGGTTCTGCTGCAATTTTGCGGCGACGTACATGACTGCGTTTCCTGATTTGCGGGCGTGGCGCTGGAGGGCTTGCATGTCGCCGGTGTCTTCGCAGAGGGTAACGAATGAGAAGCCGGATTGTTCGTTGACCTGGTCGAGATATTTTTCTGCGGTTTGAATTGCAGCAGGGAAATCTTTGATCCGCATCAGTAAATCGACCAGAACATACGCAATCAATTCTTTATCCTGTTGTTCTTCTGCCTGTTCGAGTCGTTGCTGGAAGAACTGAAGTGATGCTTCACGGTCGGAATCGGCGACAATTTTGAAATAATGTTCGTGAGCTTCGTAATAGGTATCGAAAGGGGCTTCCCCCGGATACTGTAATTGCAACGCCAGGCGAGAACCGTATTGACAAAGTTGGATCGCCTGGTCAATTGCCTCACTGTCTGCTTCCAACGCT
Source organism: Planctomycetota bacterium (assembly GCA_024278285.1). Lineage (GTDB taxonomy): Bacteria > Planctomycetota > Planctomycetia > Planctomycetales > Planctomycetaceae > Rubinisphaera. Next base: position 1,876 of record JAJRTM010000031.1, on the reverse strand, counting down.
CTGGCGAATCGGACAACTGCGTTAAGATGCGAAACATCGGTATGATAATTGTCTTCTTCAAACAACCAGAGTCGCCCCGCGAGTAATTCGCTCATCGAAAGATCAGCCGGCAGCGTCGGGGTTCGTTGTTCAACTTCCCGGCGAACATTCGCGATCAAGTCTTCGTGAAGTTGCTTGACCATCAATTCTGCACAGGCGGCTCGTTGTTCGGTGGAAAGATCTAAATAAAGTTGATCGAGCGCGGTCACAGTATTGCACATGCCATGCGTCGCGAGCATCAATTCAACTCCCTTAGCCGGATTGATTTTTTCGTACAGGGCAAGTTGAATCATCAAATCCAATTCTTCCCCGAAGTCCGTTGGGGGAACATATTTTTCAATCGCGGCTGCAATCGGGGCCGGGTCGTCAATGGCTCGGAAATAGATCCAGGCATCGGAAATCTTTCCGAGATCAATCAGCCGCTGACCTGTTTGTCGGGCTGCTTCGATGTAAACTTTTTCAAACTCTTGTTTATGTTCTTTCGGAACATCTGTCATCGATGTTGGCTGCAACAACGGAAGCTCTTTTTCATATTTCCACTTCAGTAAGATTGCATCAAACAGTTGATGCGGATCGTCTCCCTTGCTCAACGATTCAATCAGCGATTCGATACCACTTGCTGCATCGGCTTCAAACGATTGTTCTAACTTATCCCACATAATTGCCTCGGTGTTATTCATGATATAAAAGGCGAGCCCGGGGATGTTAATCCCCTGGTAAGTTTCGCGTGTTTATTATACTGGCATTTGGAAATACTAAAACAGAGTAATCCGGAGGTTAACACTCTCGGCTCGCCAATTGAAAATCACTTGCTGCATCCGCCGGAGCCGCATCCGCAGCCGCTTTTAACGGGAGCTTCAATTCCAGTTGCCGAAATGGGGACGACATCAATCACGCCCAAACCTTCTGCTTCTGCCTGGATTGCCAGTTTTGTACATTCCGGACCACGGCTGTTTAATACGTATAATATCAGTTTCTCGCCATCGAGTGTCCATTCCAAGTCGATCAATTCTACTTCGACTTGCCATTCTTGAATCCGTTCTTTCCAGAGGAAAAAATCCTGCTCGGCTCGCTGTTTCAATTCCCGTTGCTGCTGTAAATCGTACTCACTGGTAGGACGAAGAATCTGGCTTTGTTGTGCCTCTTCTTCATTCGTTGAGGTTGAGATTTTCCGGTCAGGTAGTTGTTGCATCACTTCAGCAATCATCTCGCCCCGGTCAGTTTGCAGCACGACATCATCACCACGCTTGAAAAGAGGTTGATCGATTCCGAGGCAACGAACCGTTTCGCCGCAGACGCCGACACGTAGTAAGTACAAATTATGTGACATCGTTAAATTCACCTTTTTCGAAGCCGAGTTTCATTTGGGGATCGTCTTTATCTTCAAAATCGCGATACAAAAGACTCGGTTGGATATCTTGATTCTTCTGATACTTTCCGCCTGTATATTCTGTGACATCACCCGTAATTGCATGATAAAAAATCTGGCAGATCGGAACGCCTGCATAAATGCGAATCGGCTGCACGGCGAACATTTCGAGTGTCCAGTAACCGCAGAAACCGACATCCCCGAAGCCAGCCGTGATGTGAACGAACAAGCCAAGGCGACCGATAGAAGATCGCCCTTCGAGCATCGGCACCAGATTGTGCGTTTCGGTCCGCTCGACCGTTCGGCCCAGATAAAGTTGGTTTGGGTTCAGTACCAAACCTTCAGGCGGAATTTTATAACGGCTGTATCGATTAGGCCGTTTCATATCGAGAACAATTTCTTCGTAAACAAGCAGTTCATCGTGCAGGGAAAGGTTGTAGCTGTTCGGATTAAGATTCTTTTCGTCAT
>JAJRTM010000359.1 GCA_024278285.1 Planctomycetota bacterium | reverse complement strand
TGCACGGATTAAACCCAGCACGGCTGGTTCATTCTGATAGCCGTAACCAAACTGATATTTTTCTATCATTTGCGAGCCGTTCGCAAACTTTTACCGTTAGTAATACAGATCAATAAAAATGCCACTAATAACAACGACATTATTTATGTCAAATGATAACTATTCAATGATGAGTGGCTGGGAATGACGCTTCCTGTTCTGAGAGCAGATTGTGTAGAAGAATTTATCCGTGAAAATCTGTGCTCATCCGTGGCTTTTTCAAATCCCCAGCCATTAAAATAGAGGAAGAACCCTTGTTCAAAAATGAAATTTATTACGGTATCATACAGACCGCAGTAAATGAATTCTTAGTATCGGCTACGTCGAGCGAGCCACTATCACACGGGAAGAATCCAAAATGTTTTGTATCAATGTGGTGCTGAAAGTAAAAGATTCAGCAGATGTTAACAAAGTTCGCGAATCTCTTCGAGAGGCGGGGCAACTTTCTCGCAAAGAACCGGGGTGCAACTGTTTCGAAGTTTGCCAGGCTCAGGATAATCCGCAAACCTTTATCCTTTGTGAACGCTGGGAAACCAAAGCAGACTGGGAACAACATAAACAAGCCAAGGCATTTTTGACAATCTATCAACCGAAAGTTCTCCCTAAAGTCGAAAGAACCCCTTACTTCTGTGATTTGATTGAATGAAGTCGGAAATCCTGCAGAACTGACATCATTATGATCTCCCCAGCTTGCGAAATGAGCCTGGACCTGCTCTGATTGACATCAGTTTGATGCCAGGTTTCTTTTTTTTGACAGATTTCTATCGATGACTAATAGGCAGAGTTGGATAAAGCGATCCGATTGGCAGCAGGAGATTTCTGCGTTGGAAGATCCTTCCTTGATGGAGGCTATCTTTGAATGTTTGTGCAACTCGGTAAAGCAGACGGATTCGAAAACTGCGAAATCGACAACGCAGTACCTGGAGCATCTTCTGGGCGTCATTCAGGGGCATCTCGGGTGCCAGGGGATTGGGATTTTTCGACGAAATTCGCGATGGGAAGCGGTCATTAAACTGGGTGGGCGTTCGCTGGGGCAGCCCGATTCAGATTGGCTCGATCAAGTTCAGCAGAAAGATTCTTGCGGATTTGTGTCCGATGTTCCTGCAACAGGCTGGGGGCAAATTGCGTCTCCTGTTCATGCTTCGATCGATACTTTTGACTGGGAAATGCTTATTGTTTCCGGCAGGTCTATTCGTGAAGATTCGCTGGCGACTGTTGCCATGCTGGCACAGTTTCTGGAACCAATTTGGCAGCTTCTTGCGCATTCCTGCGCCATGAAAACTGAAGCAGCAAAAATGACCGAGCTTTGTGGTCATTTTACCAGTTTGCTTCATACTAAAAATCTTGATCAACTCCTTGAATTACTGGCTGAGCAATCGACTTCGCTGCTTGACTGTGAACGAGCGACCATTTTTATTCGCGATTCTCGTTTGAAGCAACTCATTGGCAGACCCGCGATTGGTATTGAAGGTGGTTCGTTAATTATTGCAGAAAAAGCGGGGATCGCTGGCGAAGTGATCCAAACAGGAAAAGCGATAATCATTGAGGATGTTAAAACCGATCCTCGTTTTGAAAACCAAATTGATCAACAAACAGGTTTCCAGACCAGAAATATCCTCTGTGTGCCTTTATTGGATGAAGCAGAAACGATCGTCGGTGCATTTGAATGCCTGAATAAAACAGCGGGCAATTTTACAGATCGGAACAAATCCACTCTCGAACTGTTGGCTCGTCATGCTGCAATTTCCATCTTGCAGACTCAAGCTGATCAGGAATTGCAAAACAGGCAACATGAACTGCAATCTGAAAAAAGTGCCCAGTCTCAATTGGTTGGCGAAAGCGCAGCGATCAAAGCGATTCGCTCTCATGTGAACAATCTTTGCTCAAACGATCTTCCCGTGTTAATCACCGGCGAAGCAGGCACCGGGAAAGAAACCGTCGCGAGAGCATTGCACTATCAGGGAACGCGATCAGAAAAACCGTTTGTCGTTATTGACTGTACTCAGTGGAGCGAAACACCTGAATCAGAAATGCTGTCTCGCTTTCTGGAAGAACTGGAACGAGCCGATACAGGAACCATGTTTTTGGATGATATCGATTCCCTCGCTTTTGAATATCAGCAACTCATTCTTACCTTACTCGAACAAGGAGTGATTGCAGCGACAGAACATTCAAAAGCAATCGTCATTAATACCCGGGTGATCGCAGCGACACAATCGCGATTAACCGATCAAATATTGGAAGGAAACTTTCAAGAAGAACTTTATCTTCGCCTGAACGCCATCTCCATCAACATGCCGCCACTGCGAGATCGTGTGGATGATGTCGAGCCACTGGTAAATCATTTTCTGGAAGAGTATCGCAAGCAAGCCAAACGAAAATCGCTTACCTGCTCTACAGAAGCAATGACCAGGCTACTTGGATATTCATGGCCGGGCAATGTGCGAGAGCTGAAAAACATGATGGAACGTATCGCCTTCGCGGCACATGGTGATGAAATCACTTTTGAAGATATCGCGTTACTTTGCGGCTTGGAAACAGACAGCAGCGGCAATCATAACACGGAAGGATTAACCGAAGCGACCCTTGATTTCCAACAACGATACATCCGCCGCGCAATCGCCAAAGCAAGAGGCAACATGACCGCAGCGGCCCGCTTGCTCGGTTTGCATCGCTCTAACCTCTACCGAAAAATGCGACAATTGAAAATGGCAGAAGCTAAACAGGAACAGGAGGAGGATTGAACTTTGCGTGATTGAGTTCTTTCCACATTTAAGTGGTTAAAGGAAAAGAACCACGGATTCACACGGGTCAAACACAGATAAAAAAATGTCACTCAGACAACAGAAGCATTTTTTATGTCAGATGCAGCTGCAAATTCTCACTTTTCTTTGCACCATGCCGCGAATCCATTCCTCTTTTACTATTGAAGTTTCTTATACCTGTTCGGCAAAACAATTACTATCGTAGCTTGGTCTGTTTGCCTCATCAAATACTGTATCCCTCGCAATCGTTTAACGGCAAGCCGAAGGCGACTGCGCAGGTAAGCTGGACAATGAAGGCTTGCTGTTCAACGAAAGAAATAATATCAATCGTCTCGGGTATCATGCCGAGTGATGTCAGCTTCGATTCTTCCCCACGATGCCGTACATGGACAATCACATGGCACATTTGATGTTTAATGGCAGGTAGACAATAGCATTGGACCTGTTGAGTAATAGCAGACCTGTTTACGCAGTCGCCTTCGGCTTGCCGTTAAACGAATTATCGATCATTTTTTTCTCTGCGTATCTCTGCCAACTTTGCGGTAAATTATGTTTAGTCTGTGGCTATATGCCGCGATGGGTTTATCCGTGGCTTTCTCAAATCTTCATCCACTAAAATAAAGGAAGGACCAATTTGTTAAAATATACGGTTTCTCGGCATTACGAAGTCTTCGTGAAGTTTGACGAGATCGCGTTATTGAATTTTATATTTTGCGATCAGATTTGATTGGAATTTCTGCCCGAACTGAATTTAAGTGGTACGTTTTCTTAGCAGCTTATTAAAGCTGGCAATACCAGATTCTTACGAACTGACCGATTCGGAGTGCATAGACAATGACAAACTTAATGACAAAAATACCGTATGCTGGTTTAACTCTACTTGCAGTAAGTATGATGCCCCAAACTTCGCAGGCAGAATGCCCCTGCTCAAAAGGAGTGTCGCCACCGCAATCGTATGCACCGCCTTCTTTCCAACAATATGCCCCGATGCAGCGACCGGTCATGGCACCGCCTCAACAGGTATCTGCTGCGAGACCACCGGGAACGATAGGACAAACCTACTACCGGGCAAGCAGGGAAATTCCTGTCGATAAACATCCTCGAGTTGCCATGATAGATATTATTGCACCGGGAGCAACCGATGTCGCTCTTTACAACATTAACCCTCATCGTGAAGAAGATGCTGTTGATGATGGATTTGAAAACGAGTTGACCAACGGGCTTTGGGAATTTGAAACCGAGCCTCTTATTCCTGGTCTTCCCCACATATACAAGGCCGTTTTCAGGTTTTCAAATGCCCCTGGTGCCCCTGAAACAGTTCGCTACGTCCGTTTAATTCCCGGCAGAATTGTTACACTTACCTATCGAACGAACACGAAAATTACTAAATGATGAGCATGTCTCACATCGTCACATTTGCCACAAAGGAACCATTAGTGAATTATCAGAAAAATCGATCACTGACTTCACGATTCTGCTTTGCTACGCTGGTCATGTCAGTCATAGTAGCTGGTTCAGGAGCATCTTTTGCAGACGAAGACGATGGTAGGCTATCTGCAATTGGTGGACTCTCCGCGGCTCACATGTACACAAGTTATATTGCCATCGGGGCAATTGGAGATGCTTTCGGAAATGAGATTTACGATACCGAACGCGTTCAGGATTTGATGGGTGGTTTGGTCGGCATGCTTGATACGCTGAAAAAACAATTATTGCTTGTTCAGGAAAATTGCGAAGACGAATCGGATCAGGACTATATCGACGAGACAATCCAGATCTATTCGCTTTTGCAGGAAGAGGCTCGCCAGCTTTCAAAATTCTCTGAATCGCGAGATAAAGCGGATCATCGAGCCTACGAAAAAGCACGCACAAGCGTTTGGCCACGCATCGAAAAACTTCTTGGTCTGGATGAGTAGTTGAACGAAATACATTGAGAAATAAAGCCTCGCACATTCGTTTGTTCGAGGCTTTATTTATTGGCAGAAGTCCAGTTCATCGTAATCTTAGTATCTTATCAATGAAGTGCTGCGTAAAAGTGGCTGGATAATTTGAAGTAACTGGGTAGCCCATCCGCTTTTAGCGGTTGGGTTGCGTAGCAACAAGATGCTCGCGCCATGTGGTCTCCAAGATTATTGGAAGCTCAAATTAAATCTAACTCACATGGCGCATTCATCTTGTGCCTGGCGGCACCCAACCATTAAAGTGGTCGGGCTACCCTGATTTATAAATTATAGTTCCGGCTTGTCCGGGTTAGGGAATACGAGTACGATTCGATAGAAGAAAATCTGTTTTGTGCAAATCTGTCTTTTCTTGTGAGAGTCGTTGAATTATGGCTGCGATATCTATTCCTTGTCCTAAATGCCAATCGAAATTGAAGCTGAAAGACCGTAGTCTATTGGGGAAAACTGGAAAATGTCCTAAGTGTCAGCACCAATTCGTCCTTCAGGAGCCAACCCCAAAACCAGCAGAAGGGATTAATCCTACCTGGATTCCAGACGAACCGGCATCCCCGCCGGTCAAAAAAGAAACAGATAATCCGCTGGCGTTCCTGGAAAAAGAAAGCGAATCAGCAGCCCCGCTTTTTTCCGAAATCGCGAGCAGTTCCCAAGCGGCCCCCGTCTACACCAGGAAACGGGGGTTAAGCAAAACGACCTCTTTAGTCATCACTTTCCTGATACTGTTTGTTGCAGTGGGCGGTGTCGGCTATTTTTATATGCAGGGCGGAAAAATAAAAGTTAATTCCAAGCAGGATACACCTCAGAATATAGCCGTCAAAAGCTCCTCAAAAAAACAGATTGTTCCCAAAAGAAAAAGTATCAGCAAACCTGTCAAGTATAGTAAACTTCAAGCAAAGAACCCGACATCGGGCAAGCCAATCAAGTTGCTTAATATGCCTGCGGGAGTCCGGATTGTCATCAACCTGCATCCAAAAAAACTTTGGAGTGACGAACGGCAGTACGCAGAATTCCGTGCTTCACTGGGGCCGTTGGGGAATTGGCTGGAAACACAAATTCGCGATCTTTCCAAACAGCAAAACCCGGCTGTCATCGAAGAAATGCTGATCGGAATTATTCTGGGACCATTGGGAACGCCTCCGGAAATTGCAGCCGTCATTCATTTTGCGGAAGAGCAAAAACGTTCTGGATTACTCACCACTTACGATGGCACTCCGCATACTGAATTCAGTACCGACCTGAAAATCAAAGAGGGGCGTGCTTACCATATTATTGATAACAAAACGGTGGCAATCTGCCCGGCTGTTTATGTCGAAGATCTGCTGACATTTGAAAAAACTCCTGCATTAACGGGAGATAACATTCAGGAGATTCTTAAATCGACAGATCGAGATCGGTTCATCACTGTTGCATTTGACCCCACAGACATCAATCAACATTTAGAATCGTTATTGCCAGCTACCGCAAAAACAGTAGCCGAAAAAACGCTACGCTGGCTCGGGGAAGATGTTTGGTCGGTCGCCTGGAGCGTTCATGTAGAAGATGATTTTTATACCGAGTTAACCGTACGTGGGTTGAACGAAGTCGGGCCAACCAAGCTGAGCCGCAGGTACCGCGAGCGGCTCGATACGCTTCCCGAAATGCTGTTAACAACAATTCAAAAAATGGAGCCGAAGCAATCGGGGTACCGGCAAATTATCGGACGATACCCTGCGATGATGAAAGTTGTCGCGATGACTACTGCGATTGTCGTTGATGGACGTTTTGTCCGCATGGGAACACTGCTTCCATTAAAAGCCGGACCGAATCTTGCTTTGGGAACGCTGCTCGCCTGGGATGAATCGACCCGCACCGACTTCACTGCGAATGTCGTTGCCAAAACACCAAAATCAAAAGGACCGGATATCGCCTCGCTGCCGATGAAGCAACGACTGGCAAGAAAAATTGATGTCGATTTTCGCAGGACACCTCTGCAGGAAGCATTTGCTTACATCGCAGAAGAATCGAAAATAAAGATAGAAGTCGATGGCGATGCCCTCAAACTGGCCGGGTTTACAAAGAACATGCCTCAGACTTTCAAAGCAAATCAAGTACCAGTCCATGAAGCGATTTACGGTATCATTAAAAAATATGAAGAAGAAGATATTCCGCTGGTGATTCATGTTTCTGCCAAGGACAACAAAATTATTGTGTTGACGAAAGCCGTTGCAGAATCACGCAAGCAGGAAATCTATCAATTTAAGAAAAAGAAATAGGCAAGAACATGGCGGTTCTTACAGGCGAATTTCTTTGCCCAAAGTGTCAGGCAAAACTTCGTATTAACGAGCGTGGCAAGAAGTCGACACAAATAATTTGCCCGGAATGCAACGATCCAATACAGGTCAAACTTTCCTCAACCGGGAATCTCATTGCCTTTCTTCCAGGGGAAAATAATGCTCCTTCCAGTCAGGAAGATTTACCACTTTGGAGTCAAAAGAAACCTGATCACTTTCCGTTGCTGCTCGGCGGGATCGCTGTTATTGGTTTGATGTTGCTCGGTTTGTGGTGGGGATTTTCTTTGAATAATGACTCCCCTGTA
>JAJRTM010000358.1 GCA_024278285.1 Planctomycetota bacterium | reverse complement strand
GAATGACCTCACGAACGTGCGGCTGAGAATAGATGTGCTGAATGCCTCGCAAAATCGGAATCATTTCATCCCGGCAATTGAGGTTCAGCTGAATCTCGCTGATCGCAATGCAATCGAGTTGAAGCTGCCGCAAAAAGTCCTGACGCATGATTTTCCTCCTTGAAGTTGTTCTGTTTTTTTGATCAAAACAACGGTAATAGTAAAATTACCACAATCTTCAAGGAGGTTTTTTCTGCTTGTCTCCTTTTCTGACAGAGTCAAGCAAATTTATTCACAGACACTAGGCATTAAGTTCTGCGAAGAACCTTAAGAATCCAGCGAGAGTAATAGGCCACCTTTTTGTAGTGATAAGGGAATCTGATCAGTCCTGCAAACAAACAGTGGCATTATTACATTAAAACAGACGATACGATACAATTTTCGGCAACCGAATGATTCAAGGGACATTTCTATTCATTCAAAAAACCATTATTGAGTGGAGGGTGGGCATTCTTGTCTGCCTATAATCTTGTCTGCCTATAATACAGCATGCTCTTATCAGACAGACGCCGAATGTCTGTACTCTTTTTGAATAATGGAGAGATTTCAATCATGATTTCACCGAATCGATATCCCGTTCGCCGAGATAAATTAAAACGGTTAATCAAAAAAAAGAAATTGCCTGCGGTTTTAATCTGCGACGAAACCAATGTCCGCTATCTGACCGGATTCACAGGAGACAGCACGTGGCTATTGATTGGTCCCGGCTTTGAACGATTCATCAGCGATGGGCGATACACGACGCAACTTGCGCAAGAGTGTTCGGAAATTGATGCCACGATTCGCCCCGTTTCGCAAACTCTGATAGAGGCGACTGCGAAAGTCGTTGCGAAACATGAGGTCAGCGCGGTCGGATTTGAAGCGGCTGCCCTCAGCTTTGCAGAAGCGTCTCAATTAAAAACTGCGTTGGAAAAACAGGATTTTGTTCCGGTCAATGGATTAGTAGAGCCACTTCGCGAAGTGAAAGATGCAGATGAAATTGCAGAGATACGTCTTGCGATTCGAGCAGCAGAGAAAGGGTTTGCGTATCTCAAAGCCTCTCTGAAGCCTGATATGACGGAACTGGAGGCCTCGTTTGCGGTTGAAACGGGAATGAGGCGATTTGGGGCGCTGGGAGCAAGTTTTGATACCATTATTGCTGTCGGACCGAACGCAGCCCTGCCGCATGCCCGCCCAGGAGGGATGTTATGTTCAGATGACCCATTCATCCTTGTTGATTGGGGGGCCAAAATGGGGACAGGATATGTCAGCGACTTGACTCGCATGATCATCACAGGTAGCATTTCGTCCAAATTTCAACGTATGTACGACATTGTGAAAACTGCCCAGGAGAAGGCGATTGAGGCAATTGGTCCCGGTGTCGAGGCACGCGATGTGGATCGGATCGCGCGAGGTTCAATTGAACAGGCGGGGGTCGGTCCGAAATTTAATCATGGATTAGGCCATGGGTTTGGCCTGCAGGTTCATGAATCGATCCGCGTTTCTCCTCAATCGAATCATCAGTTAAAACCGGGAATGGTTCTGACTGTTGAACCTGGTGTTTATTTTCCAGGTTGGGGCGGGATTCGGATAGAGGACGATGTTCTGGTAACAAAAGATGGTTGTGAGGTTCTCTCTTCTATTTCTAAAGAGTTGGAATCGAGTGTTCTTTCTTTTTGAAGGAATCTCTATATTACTAACGTTAAAAGTTTGCGAACGGCTATCAGAATGAACCAGCCGTGCTGGGAATTCAAAAACTCCTACGGGGTGGAGGGTAGACATTCTTGTCTGCCTATAAATAAGGCCTACTCAAACGAGACAGACAGGAATGTCTGTGCTCCTTTTATAATTAATAGCGGTTCCCTAATAAAAGAAGTCTATGTAGAGATTTCTCTGCAAATCTTACGATCTTAAAAATAAGAGAATAAGGGCAAATTACAGATGCCACAAAAAGCAAAATCAACAAGTGGGCAAGGTTCTGCAAATTCATTCGATCTGAAACAACTGCGAGAGTTGATCGAAATGATGGAAGAACATGGCGTGACCGAAGTCAATTTACGTCAGGGAGAACAGCACTGGTGATTGCGCCGTGGACCGAGCGAAGTCGCTCTCCCTGCTGCTGCACCGCCGGTGTATCAAGCTGCAACTCCCGTTGCAGCAATACCCGCTGCCCCTGCAACACCCGCACCTGCTGCCGATTCAAATGCTGATGATGGCTTGATTGAAATCGTCAGCCCAACAGTTGGCACCTTTTACGCCTCTCCCAGTCCGGAAGACCCAGTCCTTGTTAAGATTGGTTCGAAGGTCAGTGAAGAAACAATTGTCTGCCTGGTGGAAGCCATGAAAGTCTTCAACCAAATCCAGGCAGAATGTTCGGGAGTGATCGAAAAAGTTCTTGTCAAAGATGGGGACGCGGTCGATTTCGGTCAGCCCTTATTCAAAGTTCGCCCTGCCTGAACTCAGGTAGAGGCCGACGAAAACATTGATCTCCGCGGGTACTTACAGCCTGTCACCGATTAGAGACAAAGACGTACAATTTTATGTTCCAAAGAATATTGATAGCGAACCGAGGTGAAATTGCCTTGCGAGTGATTCGCGCCTGTCGTGAGATGGGTATCGAAACGGTTGCAGTTTTCAGCGAGGCTGATCGCGGGGCAGACTATCTCTCGCTGGCTGATGAGGCGTACTGCATCGGCAAGGCGGCTGCCACGGACAGCTACCTGTTAATCAATCGAATTATATCGGCTGCAGAAATCGGCAACGTACAGGCGATTCATCCCGGCTACGGTTTCCTGGCGGAAAATGCACACTTCGCAGAAGTATGCAGAGAGTGCAGCATCGAATTTATTGGGCCGCATCATACTTCGATGGAACAGTTGGGGGATAAAGTTTCTGCCCGAGGGATTGCGTTAAAAGCAAAAGTGAACGTTGTTCCCGGAAGCGAAGGTCTGGTTCCGGATGAAGCAACCGCCCTGAAAGTTGCAACTGAAATCGGTTATCCGGTGTTAATTAAAGCGACCGCTGGTGGCGGTGGCAAAGGAATGCGGGTTGCACGAAACGATATCTCTTTGAAATCGGGTTTTAGTGCAGCTCGACAGGAAGCCGAAAAATCGTTCAGTAACCCTGGCGTTTATATCGAAAAATATATCGAACAGCCCCGGCACATCGAAGTGCAACTCATCGCAGATCAGCATGGGAACTGTGTCCATCTTTGGGAACGAGATTGTTCGACCCAGCGTAAGCATCAAAAGCTGATTGAAGAAAGTCCTGCCCCGAACTTGCCGAAATCTGTTCGGGAAGATATTTGTAAATCAGCCGTTCGTTTGATCAAGTCAGCAGGTTATTACAATGCGGGGACGGTTGAATTTATTCTTGATAAAGATAATCAGTTCTACTTCATCGAAGTGAATGCACGTATTCAGGTCGAACATCCGGTCAGCGAAATGGTGACGGGCATCGATTTAATTCAGCAGCAAATTCGGATCGCGTTCGGGGAAGAACTCAAGCTACAACAACGTCAAATTAAGGCGACCGGTTCTGCGATTGAAATCCGCATTAACGCAGAAGACCCGGAAAATGATTATCGAGGTTGCCCAGGCCAAATTACAAAATTGCGAGTCCCTGGCGGCTTGGGAATCCGATTCGATTCCCATGTGCATGAAGGTTATCGGATCAGTCCGTATTACGACTCGATGATTGGGAAATTGATTGTTCATCGTCCCACTCGCAAAGAAGCGATCAAGGCAGCCCGAGCTGCACTCGGGGAATTTGTAATTGAAGG
>JAJRTM010000357.1 GCA_024278285.1 Planctomycetota bacterium | reverse complement strand
TCCCGCTGGAACAAATGCCGCCCCGAACACAGCAAGCGTCCCCCATTGAAGAAAACCTTTGCACAGACAGTAGTTATGAATAATTGAACGGTATTGCGTTTAACGGCAAGCCGAAGGCGACTGCGTAAACCGGTTTGCATGATTTGAAAAATACTGAACCGCACATATAAACATGAATAATCGCAAATCAATCTTCAGTCATGGTATCTGCTTTATTTTCTTCTTTCTTGGTGACTTCGTGCCTTGGTGGTGAAAATAATAAAACAGGTCTCATCGCTTTGAAAAGAGGGCAAGAATTCGTCGGATGAGATATGGAAAAACTGCGAGCAGGGCAAAGGCTAGCCAGAGCTGCGGGGTCATAATTCCGCTCAGTCCGTTTTCTGCGAGTTCATTGATGGTGGGGACATTCGAGCCAGCATAAACATAAACGATGGTTCCCGGCAGCATGCCCAACTGGCTCACCCACCAGTAAGTTCGTGTGCGAATTGGCGTTAGCCCCATCACTAAATTGATGACAAAAAATGGGACGGCTGGAATTAACCGTAGCGAAAAAAGATAGAACGCTCCTTCTTTTTTCAACGCCTGTTCTATTTTCTCCAGCGACTTTCCAAACTTCGCGGTGACAAAATCTCTGAAGAAAAAGCGACTTGCCAAAAATGCGAGCGTTGCTCCGGTTGTTGAGGCAAAGCTGACCAAAACAACTCCTGCATATAAGCCAAATAACCAACCGCAAATTAATGTCAACACAACCGCCCCCGGAAATGAGGTGCCGGTAATGATTGCATAAATAATAAAAGCGATCACATAACTGCTGAGTTGATGCTGGGCATAATAATCGCGCAGCAACATTTCCTGCTGAGTAATTGCGGTCAACGAAAACTGTTCGCGATAATTTAACATGCCCCACAGGAAAATGGCGATCAGCAGGATCAGTAGCCAGCTTTTCCAATGCTTACGCAAAGTAAAATCACGGATTGAATCGATCAGCTTTGCTTGTTTTCTTTCAATCATTCAGACTCCTGACTGTTGCGTGAAAGAATAGTTTCGTGTGCCACGGCTCTGTGAGCCGTGCAGCGTCCGACTTGGAATTACTCAAAATCAAACTTGAATTTCAGTTCGCACGGCTCACAGAGCCGTGGCACCCAACAGTGAATCAGAAAACAAAACTTAATAGAAAAACAATGCCCATTCAAGAAATTTAACTGCCCGGCATTTTACCTGACACGTTTGATACTGTTTCGTTGAGCAGCAAGTCTTCATTATCCAGCCCACTTACGCAGTCGCCTTCGGCTTGCCGTTAAACAATCAAGCACGCCATCTTACGGTATCAAAGATACGACAGTTATAGCTTGGGCGTAGCAATACGGCTAATCGTCATTATTGGCGCAACCTTCCTATTCCTTTTGAATTCTTTTACTCACCATTTGCAACTTACTCGCGGTGAGCTAGGTTTCCTTATCTTCCAGATTCCAATCAGCTTTATTTTTTTATTTATCTGTGTAATGCCCAAATAAATCGATGAAAACAAATTTGTATTGCTGACTATAACAAGTCAATCAAGGAATGGGTTCAATGATCGTTGAAGCTGTTGAAAAACTATCTATTACTGAGACAACGGTTGCCCCTGCCGCAATCGCAACGACTTCGCGTGGGTTATTGGCGATTGTCGAGTTGTATCAACGAGCAAAAAAACTGCATGAGCAGGATACGGCCAGCGTCATTCCACGATCAATCCTTCGAGATTTAGTAACGGCACTTCGTTATCGTGACGAAAATACTTATTTGCATTCGCAACGTGTCGGACAACTGGCTGTTGGGCTGGCACGTCATTTATATTGGAACGAAGAAACAGTTCATCTTCTGGAAGTTGCTGCACTGCTTCACGATATAGGCAAAATTGGTATTCCTGATCATATCCTTTATAAACCGGGGCAATTCACCGGGGATGAAACATCGCTGATGGCCTTGGGGACGGAAATCGCAAACGATATTCTTCAAATATGTCACGTCCAGCCAGAATTAAGGCAAGCGATTATTGAATCGCGAATGCACTATTCTTTTCTGGAAGACAAAACACGTGAACTGAGGCAGGAGCTTTCGTTGGCAGGCAGGTTACTCGCTGTTGCAGATGTTTACGAATCTCTTTCACGTGACCAGGTTTATCGGCGGGCATTCACGCATCAGGAAATTATCGACTACTTCAACGAACAGGCTGGAAAACAATTTGATTCGAGCATGGTCACCGCGTTAATCCGTTGGCTCCAACCGGAAATACTGGCTCAAATTCAAACTGCATCAGGTCAGCAAAGGGCAAGCAATAAACAACGTGAAATGGAAGGCTCGCTGGCGTCTACTTCGCTTTGCAATGTTTTTGCCGATTTGTATTCTCTGGAATCTTCTTTCGATGGAGTTTTGATTACTGATCAGAATCGCGAAATTGTTCTGCTCTCTCGGGGTGTTCAATCTCTTTATGGTCAGAATGAACAAGATCCCATTCCTCAACATTGGTCTCCAGAATTGTTTCCGATAGCGGATCCTTTTGAAGAAAGTTTTCCGGAAGGGGCGTCTCCTTATGAGCAGGCAATAACGACAAAGCGAAGCTCCACGTTAAATGTCAAACTTCCGGGCAGCACGGGAAAATGGGCCGATGTTGAATTACAGACATTGCCTTTGATCGATTTTTACAATCAATTCCAAGGGATAGCTGAGTTCTGTAAATACAAAAATCGCAACCAGCAACAAAGCACGCAATATCGTGAGCTTGCGTTACAGGCAAGTCGAGATGCACTGACAGGCGTAGCCAACCGGGGAGAGTTAGAGAGCCAGCTTTCAACGATTATGGAGAAGTTCAAGGCAGACCCGCAAGGCAGTTATTTTTCTGCCATCTATTTAGATATCGATCATTTCAAAAACATCAACGACACTTATGGTCACGCGGTTGGCGATGAAGTTCTCATTAAACTGGCCAGGTTGTTGCAGCGTGAAGCTTACTCGAGTGAATTTGTCGCCCGGTATGGCGGCGAAGAGTTTGTGATTATCTGTCCCGACCTTCAATTGATGCAAGCCGCTGGTCGTGCAGAACGCTTTCGGCTGGAAATTGCCAAGCTGAAATTTGATAGCGTGCCGTCTCTTTCAATTACTTCTTCTTTTGGAGTGGCTGTCTCTGAACCGGGTGATTCGTTAGGAAGCCTGCTGAAAAGATCGGACAAGGCATTGTACCAATCTAAACGGGAAGGACGAAATCGCACAACTGCACTCGAAAGAGAAGAGATCGAAACAAGTAAACCTGTCGATAAAAATAAACCGAACGACGATTTGGTCTTCATCGCTGATATGCACTGCATGTTGCATGAAGCTATTCTGGTGATGAAACTGAAGGGGTTTGTTCAGGAAAATAAAGCTCGGTTGCTCAGCATCGAAAAAGGGAAAGCAGTCATTCAGGTGGGACGAGAAGGCCTCTTTATTAAGTGGGGGAAGAAAGAAAAGCGACAGCCGATTCGTATCGATATCGATGCCAGCGATGCCTTGCGACCCTCAACGCCGAAGTCTCCCAAAAGAAGGTTGAATATAAAAATCACCCCTGTGGGAGTCCCCGGCAATCGCGAAATATTCCTCCACCGCGCCCGTCGCGTCTTCCGAGAGTTAAGATCTCACTTCATCGAATAAAGCGTCGCGAGTCTCCTGATTTTGCGTAGCATTTCATCTTGCTTGAACATTAATCATCTTTAGAAATAATGCTGGGGCCTTTGCCGAATTTCTTTTCGTACTTTCCGTTCCCCATTTTTTCGTATTTGGTGAAGCCAAGCTTGTCGAGCTTTTTGTCGTCTTTCATGCTGCGTTCCATGTTCATGTCCATCCAGCGGGTGCCAATCGCTGCTGCGGTAATGACACGCCGCACGGGCTCGCCTGTTTCC
>JAJRTM010000030.1 GCA_024278285.1 Planctomycetota bacterium | reverse complement strand
TTAAGTTAGCTTTGAACATGGTTTAATGTAACGAAACGTCTGAAAAGGCCTGTTTCAAAACAGTGAAAACATACTGAACACGACATTTTGTTTAATAAATCAACAAGCCCGTAATGACCCTGGTAACTTTCGAAAGTTATTGGCAGCCAGTAATGTAACGCCAGAATAATCGGGAGGTTAAGCCCCTCGGCCCACCTGATAAGAATAGATCATCGCCTCTCGGATGACAATCCCAGCTCTTTTCGGTAATTAAATTGTGTCGCTGGCATAGATCATTGCCTTTACTCTGGCAGTTTTTGCGTCAATTCGCTTAAATATGAAGGTTCATATAGTGATAAGGGGGGAACCCTCTGGTCATTTGGATTAGTATAAACTAACTCATCGTATTCCTGCACTCCCAGGTTCAATTGATAATCAGGAAGATTAACTGGCAAAATGGTTCACGAAGAAACAAAGATTCCTGAGGATACCGAAGCTCGCAAAGAGTTGCTCAAACCTGCCTTTCTGGCGTTGCTTGCAACGCAGTTTTTTACAGCATTTAACGATAACTTTTTTCGCTGGCTGGTGGTCCCGATTGGTCAGGAACCGTTGGGCGATACGATGGCATTGGCTTTGGGGGCGATTTTATTCACGCTTCCCTATTTGATATTTGCCCCAACGGCTGGATTTCTGGCAGACCGCTTTCCAAAGCGAAAGGTGATCGTTGGATGTAAGTTTGCAGAAATAGTGGTGATGCTGATCGGCGTCATCGCGATCGGTTATGGCAATATTTATATGCTGATGTTTCTTGTTTTCTGCATGGGAACGCAAAGTGCGCTCTTTTCGCCTGCTAAAATGGGAGCGATTCCAGAATTGCTTTCGGTTGGTTCCCTCTCTTTAGGTAACGGGTTGATGGCGATGGTCACCATTGTCGCTGTCGCGATGGGGCAGGTGGCGGGATATAAAGTTTATCAATCGAGTTTCGGGACCGACAATGTTCTGGATTACCTCTGGCCCATAGCTGTTGGGCTGCTGGGGGTTGCAGTTGTTGGCTGGTTGATCAGTCTTCTCGTTTTCACAAAACCGTCCGCAGATCCGAACCGCAAATGGAATTTTAATCCGATTACCGAACTGCGTCCTTCGATCAAGCAACTCTTTCAAGATCCGCCACTCGCCCGTGCAGCCATTGGAATCGCGTTCTTCTATTTTATTGCGTTGATGTTTCAAGTAAATATCGATGCGTTTGGCGAGCATACTCTCGGGTTGGATAAATCTGGGATTGGTAATTTAATGCCAATGCTGGTGATTGGGATCGGGATCGGTTCGGCTCTCGCCGGTTGGCTCTCCGGTGGCACGATTCAATTGGGAATGATTCCTATCGGGGCGATGGGAATCGCATTTTGTTCGATGGTGATCGGTATCATCGGCTGGGATGTCGATATCACCTCTTCGGTTTCTCAGCAGGCAGGTTATGTGCCGATTGCAATCTGGCTGGTCTTGTTAGGAGCGATTGCAAGCTTGTTTTATGTCCCTTTGGAAACCTTCCTTCAGCATCGTTCCCCCGAAAAAATCCGCGGAACCATCCTCTCTGCCAGTAACGCATTAACGAATACCTTCATGCTGATTGCAATGGGATTATTTCTACTGCTGCGTGAAGGGTTCAAGTTTGATCCGCCTACCGTCTTTTTCATATCCGGTTTAATCGCGGTGCCGATTGTTGTTTCCAGCTTTTCCTATTACGGGGATCGGTTCGGGCGTTTCCTGATGCGTTCGCTTTGCAATCTGTTGTATTCGGTGCATCTGCACGGGTTCGATAAAGTCCCGGAACAGGGGAAAGTTTTGTTGGTGCCGAATCATGTTTCGTGGATTGATGGAATTCTGCTGAACGGTTTTCTTCCCCGGCAAGCCCGTTTCATGATTTACACCGAGTACACAAAAAAATGGTACACCAGATGGGCCGCCTCGTTGTATCGTGTGATTCCTCTTTCGCCGCAGGATGGCCCGAAAGCGATCATAAAATCGCTTAAAGATGCCCGTA
Organism: Planctomycetota bacterium; assembly: GCA_024278285.1. Classification (GTDB taxonomy): domain Bacteria; phylum Planctomycetota; class Planctomycetia; order Planctomycetales; family Planctomycetaceae; genus Rubinisphaera. The sequence goes on along the minus strand of JAJRTM010000030.1, from coordinate 1,174 downwards.
ACTCACTGCAATCGGAAGAAGCCGTTTGCATCTTTCCGGAAGGGATGATTACTCGATCCGGGCAGCTCAACCCTTTCAGTAAAGGGGTGATGAAAATTTTCCAGGGGACCGAAGCTCCTGTTTATCCCATTTATATTCATGGATTATGGGGGAGTAAATTAAGTTTCCGAAGAGGGTTAATGAAAAGCCCCTGGCAGTGGCGAAGGCGGGTCGATGTTTATGTCGGCGAGCCTCGCAAAGATTTCGAAAATATCGGGCAAGTTCATCGAGCGGTGGAAGAACTGGCAGCTAAGTCGGTTCAGGATCGCTTGCTGGACGAACCGATTCCTGCCCAGCGGTTTGTGCGGCAATCTCGAAGTAGCTTGTTCCGTAAAAAGGTTGCTGATTCTTCAGGAGCAGAATTGACGGGCGGCAAATTGCTCGCAGGAACACTCGCCTTCCAGCGGGTTCTCAAACGAGAGGTTTTCTCGTCAGACGAACAGTTTGTTGGCGCACTACTTCCCCCTTCTGTCGGTGGAGTGATTGCCAATACTGTCCTTGCTATCTCGGGAAAAGTTTCTGTCAATTTGAATTACACGATGACCGATGAAGTCATCAATCACTGTATTGAAGACGCCGGAGTGAAACGAGTTCTTACGAGCAAACGCTTCATCGAAAAACGCCCCGTCAATTTGAATGCAGAACTTATTTTTCTGGAAGACCTGAAAGAAAAAATCACCTCCACAGATAAACTGTTGGCAGCAATCCAAACTTATCTGCTTCCTGCATTTTTAATCGAGCGATTGTTGAAACTGCATCAGCAAGACCGCTACGATCCGATGACGATTATCTACACCTCCGGTTCAACGGGAGAGCCTAAAGGAGTTGTGTTGACTCATCACAATATCGCCACGAACATTTGGGCGGTTGACTATCTTCTCAGCCTGGGTAAAAAAGATACCCTCATTGGAGTTTTGCCTTTCTTTCATTCGTTCGGTTACACGATTTCTCTTTGGGTGGTCGCGGCTTATCCTCCGATGGGCGTTTATCACTTCAACCCGCTCGATGCCCGGATGATCGGCAAGTTAATTCAGCGATATTCCGGGACCGTCATTCTTTCCACGCCCACATTCTTGCGGAACTATTTGAAACGAATTACTCCCGAGCAATTTAAGACGATCTGGCTGGTTGTTCT
>JAJRTM010000356.1 GCA_024278285.1 Planctomycetota bacterium | reverse complement strand
GTTGCGCTTTGTTTTATGATCCCCTGTTGGGTGCCACGGCTCTGTGAGCCGTGCGAACTGAAATTCAAGCTTTGTTTTGGGATAATTCAATCTCTAACGCAGCACGGCTCACAGAGCCGTGGCACACGAAACCGTTATTTCTCGCAACAGTTGCTCAATACAACCCCCCCTCATCTCTCCCATCTTCCGGGTTATTTACCAGTCCAGGGTTAACACCCCCGGCTCGCCCGGCTTAAAAACTCAGGCGGAAACTGGACAAGAAACTGTCTCGATGTGACTCTTCTGAAGTGCGTCTATCAACTTGATCGCTGCCAGCGATAATTCGCGTCCCTTGCGATGGATGATGCCCAAAGGTCTCACCCAGGAAGTTCCTTCAATCTCTAACGAATGCAGACGACCGGTTATCGATTCATCAATAATTGTTGGCTTGGGCAACAACGCTGCCCCGGAACCAGACTCCACATCCCGCTTCACATATTCAACATTATCAAACTCATGGACTATATCTACATGCACGCCGGCTTCTCGAAACCAGCGATCTGTTGCCCTGCGTATTTGTAAATTCGGACTAAAACCAACATACCGAACCCGATTCAAATCGACCGGCTTAATCGAACTTTTGTTGAACCAGGGATGCTTCTTTCCCACCGCAACAACCATCGGCTGATCCTGCCAATGCACACAAGTGAATTCCCCGCGTGATTTTGGGAAAGATATCAGCCCCAACTCATCCTGCTCCTGTTCCACCCGGCGATAAACTTCATCCGGGTGAACATAATCAACCAAAACCTCGACTTCAGGGTACTGAGCCTGGAACTGATCAATCGTTTCGTTGATGTGTAACAGCCCAACCGAATAGATCGCAGCGACACGAACCCGCCCGGTTACTCGATCCCCCATGCTTCGGATTTTATCTTCTAATTCATGAAATGTCGCCAGTAGATCGCGAGTTCCTTCAAAATAAACCTTTCCCGCAGCCGTCAACTCGAAAGGTCTTTTGTATCGATCAACCAAACGAACCCCAAGCTGTTTCTCCTGTAACTGCACCGCCTGGCTGACCGCAGACTGCGAAACATGCAGATGATCTGCCGCCCGAGAAAAACTGCGCAGCTCAACCGCATCGCAAAACATTTCCAAATATCGCAGGTGCATTTCTGATTCCAGACTTGCATATATAAATATAACTAATAATACCAATGCTTTAGTATTAATAAATTCAGAGTTACGATTATGCAAGGCTCAAAAGAATTGTCAACCCGCAGCGAATAACAAGCTATATTATCCCCTCGCTCAATAATGATTTTCTGGCATAAGTCTTTTGGTAGACTGCAATAACGACCCGAGACCAGTAAAGAACGGACATCGCTTGCGTGGAACTGAAAGAAGGAGTGTTTGGATACACATCCTCTCGTAACGCATTCACTCACACTCTTGGCGAGTGTCGCTATTTTCTGTTTTAATTTAACTCTTCAGCGATGATAGATTTTTATCGCAATGAGGGCTGTTTGTAGGGTCCGCTATTGCGGACCACCGCACAAAATAGGGGGATCCACTTCCCATTGTGGTCCGCGGGTAGCGGACCCTACGGCAAGGCTAGATAGTTACTTTTCGTCCAGTCCCCCTGGGGGAGCTTGCTTTTTGAGTTCTTCTCCGAACAGTTCAATCAGTTTTTCCAGGGCGGTCTCTCTGGGGCCGGGGAGCATGGCTCCAGATGCCTGACGGTGTCCGCCACCGCCGAGCTGCTCTGCAATCGGGGTGACATCGAAATTGACACGTGATCGTAAACTGACTTTGAATTTTCGATTTGCTTGTTGCACCAGAATAAATGCGGCTCGTGTCCCGGCAACTGTCATACACTGGTTGACCAGATTTTCCGTATCAGCCGGGTGAGCTTTTGACTTGGCGAAATCAGATTGTGTCACGTAGGTATAAGCCAGTTGCCCATCACAGGCTGTCGCAACGCGCTGTAAAACAATTCCCGAAAGATGCAAGCGAGGGACGGCTGCCTGTTCGTACAATAAACTGTATAATTCAGCAGGATTTGCCCCGGCATCCATCAAGCTGGCAATCGTTCGCATTGTTTTTGATGTTGTCGAAGGAAACCGAAACCAGCCGGTATCGGTCGCAATCGCTGCATACAAACAACTTGCTGCCCGAACATCCGGCGTGTGATTGATTGCCTGCATGAATTCATAGACCAGGCAACCTGTTGCAGGAGAAGAAGTATCTTTGAATTGCGTCGCGCCCAAATCATCGGAACTGACATGATGATCGATCACCACTTTTTGAGTGGTAGCCGTCTTCATCACTTTGCCAACTTCACCAAGCTGCCCCCAGGCACTGGTATCGAGAACAATATGCACATCGCATTCCAAGATCGCTTTTTTAAGCGCAGGGGAATCGTGAACCGATTTGATTTCCGCTTCGGGGTCGAGAAATTGCAAATGAGCGGGCGTTGCACCGGGATTGATAATTTGAACGGTTTTCCCCATCGAACGCAGCAGTATCGCCATTCCTAGTTCTGAGCCTAACGCATCAGCATCCGGGCGAACATGACTGGTTAACACAAATCGATTCTGATGATCGATTATTTCTTTTAGTGGAGACCAGTCAATCGGCATTCAAATAACCTTAGTTCTTTTCGCGTTATAAAAATGAACCTCGTTCAGTATTGAAATCCGAAACACTAAAAACGAAATCCGAAACAAATAATAAATTTCCAAGTCCTCAAACGCATCTTCTCGACTCTATTTATCACTCGACAGCTTTGTCATTC
>JAJRTM010000355.1 GCA_024278285.1 Planctomycetota bacterium | reverse complement strand
GAAACTGGTGGTCGTTGCAACCGGTAAATCGCCCTGAAATTCCAGTCGTAAAAAATACCGATTGGGTTATCAATCCTATTGATAGTTTTATTCTGTCTCGCCTGAAAAAAAACGGATATGAACCAGCACCGCAAGCTGACAAAAGAGTAATTATCCGCCGAGTCTATTATGATGTTATCGGGTTGCCTCCAAATTCAAAACAAATTGAATCGTTTCTTGCGGATAATTCTCCTGCTGCGTACGAAATAATGGTTGATCAATTACTCGCTTCCCCGCATTTTGGAGAACGATGGGCGCGTTACTGGCTCGATCTGGTTCGCTATGCCGACACGTGTGGCTATGAACGTGATCAGGTAAAGCCGAACGTCTGGAAATATCGAGACTGGGTCATTGAATCGATCAATAATGATAAACCTTATAACCGTTTCGTCATCGCACAACTTGCTGGTGATGAGTTGCCAGATCACTCAGAAAATAATGTGATTGCAACCGGGTTTCTTCGTTTGGGAACCTGGAATGATGAGCCGAACGATCAACAGGAGTACCAATACGAACGACTTGAAGATATGGTTCACGTCACCAGCAGCACGTTTCTAAGTATGACGGTTAAATGTGCCCGATGTCACGAGCATAAATTTGATCCAATCGAACAAGAAGATTACTATCGCATGGCAAGTGCGTTCTGGGCTGGGTTTATTGCACCGGGAAGTGGTAAGTTACTTGGTGGTCCCGATAAAACACAGCTTGGTTATGATGTCTTTGGCTGGACCGACCGATCTCGTGATCCACCGCCGCTGCACTTGCTCATCAAGGGAGATCCCAAAAGGCTCGGGAAAGTTATTGTCCCAGCTCAACTTTCAATGGTGACGAATCTGAAACAGACGATTTCTCCTCCTGATGAAAAATCAACCACTTCACAACGACGATTACAACTAGCCCAGTGGATTGCCTCTCCCAAAAACCCTCTCACTGCAAGAGTTTACGTGAATCGCATCTGGCAGCATCATTTCGGTTACGGGCTGGTTCGATCCCCCAACAACTTTGGTTTTACTGGCGATAAGCCAACGCACCCGGAACTTCTTGACTGGCTTGCTGATGAACTTATTCGAGGAGGCTGGAAGACAAAGCGACTCCATAAAATGATACTCCTGTCTCAAGCATACAGGCAGGCATCGGTGCATCCTCGTGGCTTGGAATATAGCGAACGTGATTTCAATAATCGTCTACTTTGGAGAGCGAATCGCCGTCGTCTGGATGCAGAAGCGTTACGAGATTCGATGCTGGCTGTTAGTGGGCGTCTTAATATGAAAGCGGGCGGTCCCGGTTTTCGTCCCTCTGTTGTCCCGGCTGCATTGGAAGGACTTTCTCGAAAAGGAAGTGCATGGAAAGCGTCTGCCCCCGAGGAACAGAACCGCCGCAGTGTTTATATTTTTTCACAACGTTCGCTTCTGGTCCCGTTAATGACTGCCTTCGATTTCCCCGAAACAACGCTGCCCTGTGGGAAACGTGATGTTACAACGGTTGCGCCGCAGGCATTGGCACTTTTGAATAACGATTTCGTTCATCAACAAAGTAGAGCATTGGCGAACCGTGTTGCCAAACAGGCTGGAACACCGGTTGCCAATCGCATCAAAACAGCATGGCAACTTTCTCTGGGACGCCAACCTTCAGAAACGGAATTCAAAAGTTCTCTTCAGCATATAGATTCTCAGAAGAATCTTTTCACCAATGTTACAAATACAAATATAAAATCCCTTGAATTACTCGCACTGGCATCACTTTGCCATGTGCTGCTCAACTCGAATGAATTTATTTATATCGATTAGCCGGGCATCATCATTTTATGGCGATGTCCTGCCCACTATCTCCTCAACAGGAAGAAAACAATGTCACAATTCCCCTGTGGTTTAACTCGTCGTGAGCTTGTCTGGGAAATGGGGGGTGGGTTTGCCGGTCTTGCCCTGGCGGGTTTACTTACTGAAGACGGAATCGGTTCTAAGTCTGCCAATGCGAAAGAGCTTGAAAATATCCAGGGGCCATTAGCTCCTAAAAAACCGCACTTCCAGGCAAAGGCAAAAAGCGTCATCTTCCTGATGATGAACGGTGCGCCCAGCCAGGTTGACACCTTCGATTACAAACCTGAATTAGAAAAATACGCCGGCAAAGCTCTTCCTGCTGATAAGAAATTCATCAACTCTGGTGGTCGGAAGGTCGGCTATCTCACGCCCTCTTTTCGAAAGTTTCGCCCGGGAGGAGAAAGCGGATTGTTGATTTCCGACTTCTTCCCGAATGTTCGAAAACATGCAGATAAACTGGCAGTCATCCGCTCTTGTCATACCGACAGCCACGCCCACGGCTCTGCCCTGGTGGAAATGAATACGGGAAAAACTTTCATCGGGCGTCCGTCACTTGGCTCCTGGGCTGTGTATGGATTGGGGACAGAAAACCAAAGCCTGCCTGGCTATGTCGTCATTCTTGATAAACGAGGCGGTCCGATTAGCGGTCAACCCAATTGGTCGAGCGGCTTTATGCCCGGCAGATATCAAGGGACACTTTTTCGCCCGGTTGGCGAGCCTATTCTTAATTTGAAAGGCCCCGCTCATATTAATCAAAATGTTCAACGTGCCCAGTTAGATCTGTTGGATAAAATTAATCACGAGCATCTCAGTAAGCGTCCCGGCGGACACGAACTTGCCGCTCGTATTAACAGCTACGAACTTGCTTACCGCATGCAAGCGGAAGCTCCCGAAGCGGTTGATTTATCAAAAGAAACAAAACAGACTCTCGACGAATACGGAATTGGTACAAAGCCAACCGATGAATTTGGACGCAACTGCCTGGTTGCAAGGCGGCTTGTCGAACGGGGCGTTCGATTTGTCCAGCTTTATTCCGGCGGGGGACACCTCGAAGATACCTGGGATGCACATAAAAGTATCGAATCAAATCATGGATTACATGCCGCAGAGGTCGATCAACCAATTGCAGCATTATTGGCCGATCTGGAACAACGCGGTTTGCTGGAAAACACGTTAGTCGTCTGGGGTGGTGAGTTCGGGCGGATGCCGTTCAGTGAAGGGAAGGGGGAGCCGGGGAGAAATCATAACCCGTATGGCTTTTCGATGTGGATGGCTGGAGGCGATATTAAAGGCGGAATCGCACATGGAGAAACTGACGAGTTTGGCTTCGAAGCCATTATTGACAAAGCTCATCTGCACGATATACATGCAACGATTCTTCACCTATTGGGTCTGGATCACGAAATTCTGCACTGGTTCCATCAGGGACGCAAAGAAACGCTCACCGATGTAAGCGGTAACGTCATTCAGAATATCATTGCGTAAACAAAAATGCCTGACTCTACCGGATTCTATGTGCCGGTTTGAGTGAGCGATAATCGCTTTGCATCAAGCTAGCAATTACTGTCGAGTTTTACTATTTTTTTGGCTGAAGGCCTCTTTTACCATAGCCTGGGGCATCGCCCCAGGAAAAAGG
>JAJRTM010000354.1 GCA_024278285.1 Planctomycetota bacterium | reverse complement strand
GGATTGAAGAAACATATAATCACGAAAAAGCGATGCAGAAGTATACAGAGCAATTGAAGAAATGGCAGGAAGCGTTCAAGAAAGCGAAGGCTGAGAACAAACCACTTCCAAGACGTCCCCGCGCACCACGCAATCCGTTGACAACCCAGCATCGTCCCGGGAATCTTTACGGCGGTTGCCTGTATCCAGTTATTGGATACGGCATTAAAGGAACCATCTGGTATCAGGGAGAATCAAATGCAGGACGTGCGTACCAGTATCGTCACCTGTTCCCGTTAATGATTCAAAACTGGCGTGATGACTGGAAGCAGGGTGATTTTTCCTTCTACTGGGTTTCTCTGGCTGACTTCCGCAGAGAATCTCCTCAGCCGGGAGATAGCACATGGGCAGAACTACGGGAAGCTCAAACGATGACCCTTTCCCTCCCCAACACTGGTGAAGCAATCATTACCGATTTAGGTGAAGCAGACGATATTCACCCCAAAAATAAACGCGATGTCGGCAGGCGCCTGGCGAGATTGGCACTCGTGCAAGATTACGGCTACAAAATTGTCAGTCGCAGTCCCCGGTATCTTTCTCACACGATCAAAGATGGAAAAGTAACCATCAAATTTCAGGACGTTGGCGATGGGCTGGACACTTTCGATGTACGTGAACCGGTCGGCTTGACGATTGCAGGCGAAGACAAAAAGTTCGTTCCTGCTCAGGGAAAAATCCTCAGCAACGACACACTGATTGTCTGGTCCGATCAAGTGAAAGACCCGGTTTCGGTTCGCTACGCCTGGGCAGATAACCCTGTTTGCAACCTGCAAAACAGAACCGCGTTGCCCGTCACTCCATTCCGTACAGACGACTGGCCCGGCGTTACCATAAACGCAAAATAATAAATGTAACGGAAGTTATATTTGATTCCTGCCCAACCGTGTCGCTTCACCATTCTGGTCGTAAGCGACACGGTTTTTTACTGGCTGCATGGCTGCTCACAATGCCAAAATTAAAGTCTGTTACAATCAAGTATTCGCACGAAGAAAATTATTAATTTCTTTCTGTTCTGGCTTTTCCATGGCTAATTAGGGCTTGCTGATAAAGTCACCTTGATTTTGGCAAGATATTCTCACTCCAACGCAGCACGGCTCACAGAACCGTGGCACACGAAACAGTTCAATTGCGCAACAGTTTCGAGACGCAAACCCCTCCCAGCTTCCTCAGCTTCCGGGTTATTTACCAGGCCAGGCGTTGCCCTAGGCTATGGTGAAAGAGGCCCTTGGCAAAAAAACAGGTTAAACCAGACCGTAATTGTTCGAGCGATCCATTTGCAGATTGCAGGTCAGGCTATTTCGATGTTTTGACCAATTGCGGCGTTGCGAAGTTTGTATTCATTTTGCTGGGCAAACGGCGAACGCGGCCTTGATGATCACTGAAGTATAAATTCGAGATCGATGGTTTGCGTCCATGACCATCGGCCCAGAATGCGAAGAACCCGGGATGCGCGTTTAACGGTCGGCGTACATAAGTATGATTCCGCTGGCTCTCTACGGTCAGTTGTTTTTTCTTGCACCAGGTTTCCCCCTGATCGTGACTGGTCCAAAACGCAATCTCTCCGCCGGGATTGTAAGGCTGGGGACCGGTTTCGGTCGGCGCAATAATGTGCCAGGTTTCATCGTTTTCAATCCAGAGTGAACCCATATCGTAATTGTTGTCTGATGTCATTGCGGGGCGAATTTCCCACGCCATTCCGTTCCAGCGGGCAGTGGTAAAAGTACGAGGATCGTTGATTGGCCCAGACTGATACCCCTTACTGGTCAGATACAAAATTACGGGACGATCATGGCTGTCGTAACAGACATCTTTCAAATAAACGTTCAATCCTTTTTTCTGGTAGTTCTGAACGAGGGCGGAGTTATCGGCGTGGTTCAGCGGCAAACTTAAAGGCGATCCATCAACTGCACGCCATGTTTTTCCGAAATCGGGTGTTTCGACATAGTAAAGATTCGTTCGCCAGTTGAGGCCTTTTTCTTTGGGGTGATAGTTAAAAGCCGAACCGGCTCGCTTTGTGCCAATCCCACTCACCTGATAATGCCCTTGATCGATCGTGGCCAGCCTTGTCATTTGCCCCCAGTTCACTCCATCTTTGCTGGTCATGCAGCAAATTGTACGAGCTGCCGGGTACTTATATTTCGTGAAGAAGCAGATAAACCCCTGCCCCGGATTGTGCCAGGCTTGCATATAGGAAAAATTAGTGATCGCAGATCGCTTCTCGCCATCGAGATACGTAGCCTGAACCTGTTGAAACTGATCGATCTGATACGGTTGCGTGCTTCGATGAATATACGAAGGCCTGCTCGTTCCATGCGAGGTGGAAAAAATCCAGATGTAACCTTTCTCATCGATGGAGATCACGGGGTTATCGTGCGCGTCATTCGTCTTTTTGTCGAGAAGAATCGTAGGCCGTGGCACCTGATTTGTGCTGTGGTCATAGTACGAAACCATATGCAATAATTGGCGGTTGCTGGTTTTTGTTGTTCCGCCATAACAGAAGAAGGTTTTGTTAGCCTGCTTGCAATAAACAGCAAACGGTTTGTGCTTGGCACAATAGGTTCCCAGTCCGCCGCTGTATTTGTAGACGTATTTATCACCAGAGGGCTGGTTCATATACCAGATGCCACGATAGCCATCGGCTTTGCGGTTCAAAGTGACAACAGATGAATGCTCCCCTGCCTGTGGAGGCGCTGCAAATCCTGCATGACTGGCAATAAAAAGCAACACAGACGCAAGTAGAAAACGTGAAGAAAGTCTACGATTCATGACGTACATTCCTGGCAAAATGGTTTTCCCGCGATCTTGTTTTTTCTGGGAATTTACTCCAACAGAACTGGCTTATACTTCGCTTGGAACTTCAAACCCCTTACGGTATTTTCTTTTCAGAAATGCGTTGGCGGCTGAGGCGTGTTCGCCGGTGAATTGTTCGGTTTCCGGGTTATGATGCAAAACTGGGCTGAGGCGGATTTTGGAGTCGTTCATGCTGTAGCCATGTGCTTTGAAAAGGTTGGTCATTTGTGAGAGCAACGAATTCCAGATGGCGTCATCCGAACTGATTTCTCGTGCCTGATCGAGATTAAAAGTAGAACCAGCCCGGAAGCCGATGTTTGCCAGGTTACACCAGCCGGTTGAATCGTGACCGACTTTTATTTCTGATTTCAACAGCGAAGAATCGTTTGCTCGGATCGCATCGATGAAATTCTGAGCGTGCAGATTTCCGGATCCTCCTGAGAAGCTGCGGATTTTCTTGCCGGCTGCATCGTAAGCATCGCCGCCGCCCCGTCTGCCCATGTAGTAACCACCTTCGCATTGCACAAAGTACCCTGTTGTGACCCCACGAAAATTTAATCCAGATTTTGTGCCAGGTTTTGCAGCAAGATTACTCAAGCCGATATAAGTCGGAATCTTTCCGGTATCGAAATAGGCAAAATGAACGTTTGGCGTATTGCCGGCATCGTTCCAGGCGACTCGTCCACCCCCTGCAACAATTCGTGTCGGCAATGTTACCTGATCCTGAAACACGACATTGCGGACATCGTCAAGTACATGCACGCCCCAGTTTCCCATTTCGCCAGAGCCGGTATTCCAGTCCCAGTGCCAGTCGTAATGAAGTTTGTCGCGATACAAAACCTGCTCTTCTGCAGGACCAAGCCAGAGGTTGTAATCGACATCTTTCGGAATCGGCAGTGGCGTTGTCCGTTTACCGATCGGGCCACGAATGCCGTATCGACAAACTTGAACGTACTTGATTTCCCCCAAGGTTTTATCTTGATGCAGGAACTGTTTGATTTCCGACTGAATCGGCGAAGAGCGTTGCTGCGTGCCGAGTTGGACAATTCGATTATATTTCCGAGCGGCTCGAACAACTTGTCGACCTTCCCATTGAGAATGCGAAAGGGGCTTCTCGACATAAACATCTTTCCCGGCTTGCATCGCCCAGATTGCAGCCAGGCAATGCCAGTGATTGCACGTTGCGATCGAAACCGCATCAATACTTTTGTCATCCAGCATTTTACGCAGATCGGCGTATGCTTTTGCCTTGGGGAACTTTTTCAAATAAGCCTGCTGGCGTTTGATATCGGGATCAACCAATCCTGCAATATTGACACCCTCTTGCGAACGAAACATCTGAAGATGTGCCCCGCCCCGACCTCCCAGACCAATCACTGCCAGATTGATTTCCTCGTTAGCTGCAAGAAGTTTAGAAGAACCAGAACCAGCCAGAAAAGCCCCGGCTGCCAAACTACTTTGAAGAAAACCTCTGCGATTAAGCTGCGTCATGATAATGTTCCTGTTTCGATAGGCACCCGTTGAATATGACCTTGTATTCATTGGTACCAGCATAAACAGAAACAAATTTGCATGCAATCAAGTTACATCTGGCAAGACTCGACCAATAAGAATTGCCCCGTTAGGGTCATTCGAACAATAACTGTCGCATTCGCTACAGGGATAGCTCAGACGCGGAGTGTCTGAGTTGCACCGCAACAGGAAGCCGAGAATGTGGGGAGTTGATTGATATTGGTAAATCACATTCTCGGCCTCTTGTGACTGCGTCACCCAGACGCGATGCGTCTGGGCCATCCAAATATCGAGCGATCCTTAGTACCTTATCAACGAAATGCTGTGCAAAGGTGGCAGGATATTTTAAGAGAATTGGGAGCCCATCCGCCCTTTTAGCGGTACCCAACCACTGAAGTGGTCTGACGGGCAGGGAGCTTCAATCATTCATCCATGATATCTTTTTCTTTGGCGGTCGTTGTTGAATTGACGCTTGCTTCGTATTTTTTTGTCAGCTTTTGAACTTCGTCTTTGATGTCGTCCCGCTCGTCTTCTGAAAAGAGTTTGCTTTTTTGTCCCTGGTCGGCGTGTTTGTTGGCGTCTCTGCGGATGTTGCGAATGGAAACTCTGGCTTCTTCGGCAAATTCCTTCATGCGGGAAGCAAGTTGCTTGCGTCTTTCTGTGGAGAGAGCCGGGATGTTTAAGCGGATGAGCTTGCCATCGTTATTGGGAGCCAGTCCGACATCGCTCGCTTGAATCGCTTTGACAATTTCGCCGATCACTTGGGCATCGAACGGACGAATGACAATTTGCTGTGGTTCGGGCACACTGATGTTCGCCAACTGTTTCAGCGGAGTTGGCGAGCCGTAATAATCGACACGGATTGAATCGACCAAACCGGGCGTCGCTCGACCGGTGCGCAATCCTTTGAGTTGATCGGTTAAAAAGCTGGCCGCTTTTTCCATGCGTTCTTCACAATCAAGAATAATTTCATCGCGTTCCATGAGAGTTCTCTTTTCTGAAATTTGTAGAAGCAGGCTGATCCAACAGTTCGCTGAATATGTACTTTAACATAATCGTAATGTGCAGACAGGCTTGATCGCAACTAACCAGCGGCTTTATTCTACTGTGGTTTCGACGATGCTGCCGACACGTTCTCCTGTGACCGCTCGCAAAATATTTCCTGATTTCTGGAAGTCAAAAATCATAATTGGAATGTTGTGTTCCATGCAGTGATGAAAAGCCTGGACGTCCATTACTTGCAACCGCTGAGCCAGAACATCCTGAAATGAGATGCGGTCGTAGCGGATCGCGTGTGGATTTTTTTCGGGATCGTCTGAGTAGATGCCGTCCACTTTGGTTGCTTTCATCACGACGTCTGCCTCAATTTCACGTGCTCTCAGTGCAGAGGCGGTGTCGGTTGTCACGAAAGGACTGCCCGTTCCGCCGACAAGAATGACGACCCGTTTTTTTTCCAGATGGCGCACACAGCGCCGGCGAATAAACGGCTCAGCGACGCTATCCATGCGGATGGCTGTTTGCAGACGGGTCGCGACACCAATATGTTCCAACGCATCTTGAAGCGCAAGTCCGTTGATGACGGTCGCTGTCATTCCCATGTAGTGGGCCGTTGCTGTTTTAATGGCATCGGAACCCTCGGAAAACTGTTTGCCTCGCAATATGTTCCCGCCACCACAAACGATTGCCAGTTCAACACCTTGATCAACCACATCGCGAATTTCTTCTGCAATGCGTGTCACTTCAGTCATGCTGATTCCACCCGCACGGTCGCGGCAAAAACTTTCGCCACTCAGTTTGAGCAGAACACGTTTGTAGGCCAACGGTTTAGATTGCTCAACCATCATTTACTCCCAACTGATTAAGGGGCACTCGAATAATAACTGTCGTATCCTTGATATTCTTTTTTTGGCTGAAGGCCATGATCATCATAGCCTGGGGCAACGCCCCAGGAAGAGATGAGTCGTTAATTTTTTGGCTGAAAGCCATAAACAAAAGCATTGAATATGGCTTTCAGCCAAAAACAGTAATCAAACAATTTTACCTGGGGCGTCGCCCCAGGCTATGGTGAAAGAGGCCTTTGGCCAAAAAAACAGATGGAACCAGACAGTAGTTGTTCGAGCGATACTAAGATAAAACAAAAAACGGGCCGACAGGCATTCTGTGCAGTCGACCCGTTTTTATCATGTTACATTGAATCAGATATTCGCTTCAATCGATTACCCGATGGAACGAACGATAAATGCTTTCGCTTCGAGATCCTCTGCAGCCAGAACTTGACCAACGGTTTTGGTTTCGTCCTTGGCAAAAGCCTGGGATGTTAAAACCCCTTCGGTCTGGAAGAAGTTTTTCATGCGACCATCGACAATTTTATCGATAATATTATCGGGTTTGCCGGTCGCGCGAGCCTCTTCGGTAAGCCGCTCACGCTCTGCGGTCACTTTTGCAGGATCAACATCGCTTTCGGTGGCTAAAGATGGCTTCAAAGCGGCGATGTGCATTGCGACATCTCGCAAAATGGGAGCATTCATTTTTTCGCCAGTCGCCTGAATCATGGCAGCGGTTTTGCCATCGTGATGGACGTAATATCCAACCGGTCCTGTCATGCGAGCCACAAATGCGACATCAAATTTCTCAGCAATTTTATTGACCAATTCATCAAGAACCTGCTGGAGCGTTGTCCCAGATTTTTCCGGTGCATCTTGTGCAAGAAGCTCTGCGGGAGATTCTGCGCCTGGTCCATTCAGCAATTGCTGAACCATCGCTTCGCCTAAAGAAAGGTATTCTTCATTCGATGCAACAGGTGCGGTTTCGCATTGAAAATCGACCAATGCAGCTTCACTGCCGTCATCTTTGATGGCAATGAAAATTCGGCCTTCGGAAGTGTCGTTAGCTTCACGTTTGGCGCGAATGTTTGCCGTT
>JAJRTM010000353.1 GCA_024278285.1 Planctomycetota bacterium | reverse complement strand
TCCGGTTGCGAAATGGAATTTATCCAGTGAGCAAAATCAGATTGTGAAACTTCCTCCCGAAGTGGCCCAAAAGGTTCTCGCCTCTCTTGACTTGAAAGACGCAAAGCAAAAACCAATCCCCAAGGTAAATACCGGCAATGAAACGAATGTTGCCATTATCTCTTTTCGAGACTTGAGCAGTAAATCTGGTTACGAAAGTATGCAAACGGGGTTTGCCGAATATCTGCAATCAACACTTTCCATCTTCCCGCAAGTAAAGCTGGTTGAGCGGACCGAACTGGAACGTGTTCTCAAAGAACAATCGCTGACGCTGAGCGGCCTGGTTGATCCTGCAACAACTCTTCAGCTTAGTCGCCTTCTGGGAGCAAGTCGCTACATCTACGGTGATTATTTCGTGCAGGATAAGCAACTGACACTTATCGTGAAGCTGGCAGATACACAAACAGGCTCGCTGCTAGCATCAGAAATGGTCGAAGGAACAACAGAACAGTTTGCTGAGTTAATGGAAAAAGTTTCGGTGAAATTGATTGGCTCCCTCGCCAAAACACCACCCAGGGATTCTGCAAAACTTATTCGCCTGGCTGTTCCTGTACGAAAACTGGAAGTCGCCGTTTATCTTTCCAGAGCACGTGAGAACGCGCGTCTGGGAAAATCAAACGAAGCAATACTGGATCTTGATCGTGCACTTCTACTTGAGCAGGATAACATAGAAATTCGACACGAAAAGATTTTACGACTTTACCATAAAACAGAATTTCAAAAGGCAATTCAACTTTCCGAGGAAACCTTAAAACTCCCATTTTCACCATCGCAGGTCTCAATTAAGAATGGTATTTATATTTACTTAATGGCAGCGTTGAAATACAGCGGCAAACATGATCGACGAATTCAGGTTGCACGCGAGTGGGCCAGAGAGTTTCCGACGGATGCATTTCGTGACTCTGCCCGCATTAAACAAGCTTCGTCATTGGTGTCGCTTGGTCGAATTCGTGCAGCAATTGCTTTATATGACTCGGCTCTTTTCCAAGCACAACTCAGTGGTGATGATGTGCGTTATGGCGAGTCTTTGCAAAATTACTACTTCTTTTATCGCAACGTTCTGCTTAAATCCAGAAGCTTCCGGAATGATCCTGAATTGACTCGGCAAACTGCTGTTCAAGTTACTGATGCGATTCGCGAATTGATTAAGGTCGGTAAACGTACCAAGCATGGCTCTGCATTATATTGGGGAAGAAATATTCTTTCCTGGAACTTGAAGATAAGAATCGTGAACGAACAGGGAGAATGGGAACCTTACTTATCGAATGCAGAAATGATCCCGTTATTGACTGATGCCCTTGATGCTTTTGGGGCGGATAGGGAATCGGCCATGTTTGGTCATTTATGGCTGGCTGAGATACTCAACAAGTTAAAACGCCCGGAAGAAGCAATTACCCATTATCGCAAAGGCATCGCTCAAGGCTGGGTTAATAATGAAGTCCCTCCATTTTCCAGGGACTATAAATACTCCCAACCAACAGACTGGATAGATTATTTTATCTATGTTCATTATCAGATTGGAGAAATTCTTGTTAAACAGTTGGATAATCCCCAAGAAGGGCAAGCTGCCTTTCAAAAGTTTGTTAATCAGTATGGATTGGAAAACAGCTATGGATCTCGAGTCGTAAAATCGCTTCAGGAGTTGGGGAAAGAGCCTGAATATAAAGGACGCTATGCACTTGTCTGGAGTGGTTCTGATGAGCCGATGCTCTCCTGGGAAACATTGCTGAAACCCGAAGGGTTTACCGTGCATGCAATGCGAAATAAGCACATTTGTGCTGCATCGCTAATGCCCTACGATCTGGTTATCCTCGTCCGTCCCGGAAATAAACCGTGGTCTCCCTCTGATATGTTGGGCATACAACAGTATGTCGCGAGTGGCGGTTCTCTGCTTGTGGTTGTTTCGCCAGGTTACAATTATTCCGCCATTGGTGTTCATCAAAGTTTACTGAATCTGTTCGGCTTGGGATTGAATGACCAGCATCTGGATAAAGCGTATTCCACAAATATCCTTAAAGAGCATCCTGTGACGAAGAATATCCCCGCAGTGACCGCGCGTCATGCGATTGGAATTGAAGTCTCTGATGAATCGACGGTGCTTGTCAAAGCAGAATGTGGCCCGATTCTGGTTGCTCGTGAATACGAAAGAGGACGAGTGATCGTTTCCACATTCGGACAGTGGTTATTGCCCAATCCATTGATTTTTGGAAATGATTGGATTTATCAAATTGAAAGAAGATACAAAAATGGCCGTCGCCCTCAAGTTGCCAAACTGCCTTTGGAGAAATTAGCAGGGACAAACGCCCGACTGCTTAACCAGACGATTGACTGGTTGGCGATTGAGAAATCTCCGGAGATACAGAATTTTCGCAAAAAAATTCAACCTGCACTCAGAGCACAGTTCCGATATGAAAGCCAGGTTCTCGATTTCAAAGAATTGGAATCTTCGTTTGATCGAGCGCTGAGAGGAATGACTGGGATTGATCGTGAAATGGGATTATGGCTCGCTGGTGAAGCTCAATTACGATTCCAGTACTTTCCTTCAGAGGCTCACTTGACCGAACCGTCCTACGGATTTCAGATTGAAAAATCTCCTCCCGCTCCCACAGATCGATTCTTCAGGCAACTTCTCAAAGAATTCCCGAAGAGTGAGCGAACTGATCTTGCAAAATGGCGACTTGCTGAATGTCTCATCCGTAAAAAAGCTGTTCAACCCTTTCTGATTTCTTCCCTGTACATTCAGGACGATACGACAAGTAAAGAAGTTTTCGGATTATACAATTCCATTGCGGCTGATTCCCACCAACCAGCATGGGTTTGGGCTCAGCTTCGTTCCGGCGAGATCCATTATGAAAAAAACGAGATTAAAAAGGCTGCGTCTCACTTCCTGGCAGTCAGTAAAAATACTCCTGCTGGCCCCGACCAGGCTCGCAGCTTACTTAATCTTGGTCGATGTTATGAGAGCCTCAACCAGATTTCACAAGCAAAGCTTTGTTATCAGAAAGTACAAAGCAGTCCAAGCATCAACTGGTGGAAGTGGGGGGCTGAATTCTGGGAACCAATCAATGCAAGAATTGGCTCCAGTACCTACTATGCAAATAAACGTCTTAAAGAAATCGCACAAAAAGCAGAGACAAATTAACCCGAATGGGAATTACTGTAGCACAATAAGGGGCGCTCGAACAATTACTGTCTGATTTGTGGTGTGAGTGTGTAGTTCCATTTTGGCAAGAAATCGGCAAAGTGAACAGTCTTACGGATGTGTTCTTTCATTTCATCTGTCGCATTCCGGCCTGTTTCATAAATGCGTTTGATC
>JAJRTM010000352.1 GCA_024278285.1 Planctomycetota bacterium | reverse complement strand
GGCAGAAAATAAAGTGGCTGTTCAGGAATACGGCAAACCGAACCTGAAGTTTTACGAAGAGCTAAAACAACGAGGAGCCGAAGTGATTCCGGTCCCCGTTTATCGCTGGGAATTCCCGAGTGATGTCGAGCCACTTTATCAAGCGATTAAATCGACAATCGCTGGTCAATTCGATCTGCTGTTATTTACCTCTGCCAACCAGATCGACAACATTCTGCAAGCAGCCGAACAATTTGGTCAACGTGAAAGCTGGTTACAGGCCGCCCGAAAATGCACTCTCGCATCGATCGGCCCCACGTGCAGCGAAAGAATGCGAGAACTCGAACTGCCCGTCCATCTCGAACCGACTCACCCCAAAATGGCTCATCTGGTCCGCGAAGCGATAGAATTTGTTAGTATATAACCCGGCGGTGTTAACCTCCCGGACGCGATGCTGCCACATTACCGGTGGCTAATTTATGCTCTGTAGTTACCAGGGCATTACAAACCCGGCTCGCCTAAAAAAAATATCCGGCCGCGATTGCACAGCATTTCGTTGATAAGAACCTAGCGAGGCTTCGCCTCAAACCAATTGTTTCATGTGTTACAGTAAAAACTCAACAGGGTAGCCCGACCACTTCAGTGGTTGGGTGCCCTCAGGCACAAGATGCTCGCGCCATGTGCGTTCAATATCATTGAGACTTCCAATGTAAAAGGAAGTCACATGGCGCGAGCCTCTTGTTGCTTCGCAACCCAACCGCTAAAAGCGGATGGGCTACCCTGTTTTATTAATTTGACTCAAAAAGGACAAATTGGACCCTATAAGGTATCTAACAACTAATCAATAATATCAGGGAGTTCTGACATGACAGACAGCAATTACAATCGTCGTGAAATGATGGGTTATGCGACTGCGTTTGGCTCTGCTTTTTTAGCTTCGCAGGGGATATTTCCACAGTCCGCTCAAGCGGCAGAATCGAATTCGGCCAGGGTATCGCCTTCCAAAAAGTACGACATGAAAAAGTCGATCAATTTATGGGCGCTGCCTTACCCGAAACAGATGTCGTTAAAAGAGTGTTTCGAATTATGTGCCGATGCCGGCTTTGAAGGGATCGAAGTAAACTTTGATCTTGAAGGTGATCTTTCCCCCGAAGCCAGCGAGAATGACATTATTGCGATCGGGAAGATGGCTCGCCAACTCGGCCTTAAAATCAGTGGCGTCTGCTCATTTCTTTTTTGGCCTTATGCGTTTACTCACGAAGATCCTGCCAAAAGAGCCAAAGGGGTTGAGCTGGCTGGAAAAATGATTCGTGCAGCTCGGCTACTGGAAACAGATAATCTGTTGGTCGTGCCCGGCTCTGTCTATGCACCGTGGTTGCCCGATGAACCACCGGTTCCGCACGATGTTGCACTCAGGCGTGCCAGCCAGGCAGTGAAATCATTAATACCACAAGCAGCTAAACAAGGGGTCTCTCTTAATATCGAAAATATTTTTGCGAACGGTTTCCTGCACAGTCCACAGGAAATAAATCAGTTTGTTGACAGCTTCAAAAGTGATCACGTGCGCGTGCATTTCGATACCGGCAACATCATGCAATACCACTTCCCGGAGCATTGGATCCCGCTTCTTGGGAAACGAACTAAAAACATCCACCTGAAAGAGTATTCAAAAAGATCTCACGAGTTCAATCTTGATGCGTTCCGCCTGCTGCTCGATGGAACAACCAATTGGCCTGCTGTCCTGGATGCTCTCGATAAGGTTGGCTATCGTGGATATCTGACATTCGAATATTTCAACCCTTTCCCCCATTGGCCCGAAGCGATTGTCTATCAAACTTCAGATGCGATGGACCGAATGCTGGGACGCAAATAGTTGGTTTGAAAGTATCGATGAATACAAACGGAGCATCGATATTTCTGCTTGTAACAGTTAAGACCAGTTGGAGAACAAAACGTGAAACAGATTGATCTGCTGAAATTTCCTGTTTATCTTTTAGTATTCTGCGTGCTGGCTTCCCAGGCGATGGGAGAATCTTCAGCCAAGTCAAAATCAGAAGTTGCACCATTTACTGAAGAGGAACTTGTTACTCACGTCTTTTCCCTGACAAGAAACTACCTGCGCGACTTTCAGCATCCTCAAACGAATGTACTTTATGGAGCAAGGCTATCGACAAAGAAGAATTGGACGTCCCCGGAAGATGTGAAGAAGGAACTCCCCAAACCGTGGGGGTATGGATCGCGAATTGCAGATACGGCGTTACATTGCGGCCATCTGCTTGTTGCGCTGCTCGATGCTTATGAAGCACGTCCCGATCCTTTTCTGAAATCAGAAATTTCCAAAACATTCGCTGCATTAAAATTGATCGGCTCGCTTCCTGAAAAGTATCCCAAAGCGAACAAGCCAGCATTGGAAGGGCTTGTGCCACGCGGACCTCACCCCGATGATGTGACCGCCTATTTTGACGATTCATCGATGGATCAGCACACGACTTACATTATCAGTCTTGCCCGCTACGCCAATTCATCACTTGCCAGCGACGAACAGAAAAAGTGGATTCGCGATTCACTCGGTAAAGTCGGGCGGCGGTTGGAAAAGAATGGTTGGTCGATCAAACGGGCCGATGGCGTCACTCAGGCTCATGTCGGGTTTGCCTGGACAGGGTTCAATTCCGATCACGCCTCTATCCTGTTGCCAGCCGTCCTCGCGCTGTATCAGGGAACAGGTGATGAACATTGGCTGAAAACTTACGATAAATTTCTGACCGAAAAAGAGGGGCTGCGTTGGAGGAACATGCACCCGGGTCCGCATGTTCGAATTAACGGGCATCCGATCTATGCGAATCAAAACGCATTTCGAGTCAATGCACTTTATCAGATGGAAACAAACTCCAAACGGAAAGCCGTGCTACTTGGCTTGTTGGAACAAACCGCGCAGATGCAAATGCAGCGCGATTTTCCGGGGCCTTTCTACAAGAGGTTCCATTCTGCTGAGCAGTGGGTTCGTCTGCAAAAAGAACTCGGCTGGAAAGATGAAAATCTGCATGGTTGTCGTGCGGCGTGGAAGGCATACAAGCCGGAAATGCTCGATCAGGGAAGCTTGCCTGTTCTGGCACATGTACGGTTTCCGCTGGGTGGTTTTCACATGGTCATGTTGAGCGAAAACCCGAAAATGATCAGGCAGAATCTCGGCGATATCTGGAAGATGCTCACAACAGTTGATTTGAAGAAAATTAACGCCGGGGAAACTAACTACCTTTTTACCGTTGTCGCTTTGCATACATACGCCTTCTATTTTCGGCATCAGGAGTTGTTTTCTGTCAACGATCATCAGCCGCAGAGCATCAAAGAGGAATATGGAAAGGAACTTCCGCTGATAAAAAATGCAGGGATTGGTCCGACAATAGATGTGGCGATTGCCGGAAAATACGCTTATGCAATTGGACGCGGTAAGCTGACGATTCTTGATATAACCGATCCTGCCAATCTACAGATTGTAAGCGAATTTTCCGGTCTGGGAGGCGTGCGACAAATTCTCGTTGATAATAATATCGCCTACATCACATCCCGGCAGGATGGCTTGTTTATCGTCAGTCTGAAAAATCCGCGGAAGCCACGTCTGCTCAATCATTACGATACCATCGAGTTTGCGACCGGTATCGCTATTTCTGGAGATGTTCTGTTTGTTGCCTGTCGCAATTATGGGGTTGAATTGATTGATGTTTCCGATCCATCCAAACCGATTCACCTCAGTACGGTTCGCACCGGCGAGGCACAATCTGTTGTGGCTCGTGGAGGGTGGCTTTATGTCGGAGACTGGGTGACATCTGAAGTGCTCGCGATCGATGTGCATAATCCGAGGCAACCGAAAATCACCGCACACGTTTCGTTAGATGGTTATGGGGATGGCGTCGATCTTCAAGGCAATTATTTATACGCCGCGACCGGTCACCACTCCCGAAAGATGGCCCATCGTACCGCAGATGATCCCGGGTTTGGTAATGGGCACGGGCTGGAAATATTCGATCTGACGGACCCGGCTCATCCGCAGTTCGTCTCACGTCTGAAGTTCCCGAAGCTCTACAACATCGGGAATGATATGTGGAGCGTTACAGTTGTTGATGATTTTGCCTTTGTTGCCGATACTCATAATGGAATATTTGTGGTGGATGTCACCGATAAAAAGCATCCGAAAATTATCGGGCATCGAAAGCTTCCGTTTGTTGAATCACGCCAACTGCACGCTTACGTTGGTGGTTTAGCGTTGGCAAACGATACGATTTATGTCGCTGGCGGGGAAACCGACCTTCACGTTGTGGCTGCTCCCGGAATCGCAAGATCGGCGAGCAGAGAATCAGCCAGACCTGCAACCATTCCACCAACTGAAACAGTCAAACAGGAGCAGCGATTTCGGCGTTACCGTTCAGTGGGGCAGGTTCACTCCGTTGCCTTCCATGACAATCTCGCCGTGATCGCGTGTGGCAGCGATGGTGTGCATCTTGTTGAACTTTGGCCCGAAATTAAACTGATATCGAAATTCAAAACCAACGGATTTGTCACGGATGTTGCAGTCTTTCAAAACAAGGTCTTCATTGCTGCGGGAATTGACGGCTTGTTGATCGGTAAGATTTCCGAGCAAGGAAAATTTGTTTTATCGGGAAAATATCAGGTGAAAGGGCAAGCGATTAAACAGGTGGAAGTCCCCGCTCCCGGAAAGTATGCGCTGCTTCAGGTTGGTGCCAGTCAGTTTCAGATTATTGATATCAGTAACCCCGCATCTCCCGGGCAGGTTCTCAAAGAATCGAGACATGGCCTGCTTTACGGAGACCAAATGATGAGAGGTCTGATCGAAAATCGTTACGCCTGCATTTTCTGGCATGTTTCGGGCTTACACTGGTACGATATGCAGGCAAAACCGAAACCGGTATTCAGCGGCGATAACATTCCGCTGCGTATTGGGGCAGTTAATGGTCTGGTTGAATATCAGAATAAAACGCTGGCAACTGTGCGAGGTGGTTATGTTTTGCTTGATCGTCAGGATCGTCGTCCCATCAAGCAGATAGAAATTCATCGCCTTGGTAAGCGAAGCCAACATCCAGGCAAGCCGACAATTTACGCAGATCGGCTCTATACTGCCAACCGTGCAACAGGAGTAGTGAGCGTTACGAATATTTCTGATATCACAAAGCCGAAGTTAATCGAACAGTTCGAACTCCCCGGCAACCCTGGTCGTGTTATTGTCCATAACGCAAGCATGATCATCCCGGATGGCTACCATGGCCTTCTCATTACGAACATTAAGAACCCAAACACCGTTTTAAGTCATTGATCTAAAAAGTTGATATGCTGTACCCGATTATAATAAAACAGAATGAAGGCCACGCCATGCGAATGAGAACTCTACGCTATTTCTCCCGTTTTCAACTCTTGTGCGTTGTTACATTTGCGGCTTTGATGCTTACCAGTCCGCTTGTCGGACAAGGGAATAAAAAGAAGCAGAACAAGAGTTCCCCTTTTCGCTGGGTCAATGAATTGAAACTGAAGAAGCCGGGGCTGAGTCATGCAACATTTCGTAGTTCTTCAATGAATCTCGATGTCGGTTACTGCATTTATTTGCCGCCGCAATATATGAACAAGCAGAATGCGAGGAAGCGTTTCCCTGTTGTGTACTATCTGCATGGCGGGCGTCCGGGAAGTGAAACCAAAAGTGTTCGGCTGGCTCAGGAATTTCATCAACATATTTCATCTGGAGAGGTGGCTCCCCTCATCTATGTGTTTGTTAATGGAGGTCCGGTTAGTCATTACAATTTGCCTGATCGAAAGAATGCAATGGGGGAAGATATTTTCATTAAAGAGCTGATTCCGCACATCGACAAAACGTATCGAACAATCGCGAATCGTAATGGACGAGGGATTGAAGGGTTTTCACAAGGCGGGCGTGGAACCGCTCGGATAATGTTCAAGCATCCCCAACTTTTTTGTTCTGCTTCACCCGGCGGCGGAGGTTACGCGACCGAAAAACGTATCTCCCAGGAAAATGGACGAGAGAACGCTCGCTTAATATTTGCCCCAGGCGACAACACCTGGGATCTTGCCCGAGGCTACTCGAAGCATCCCGAACCAAAATTACGCATTTTAATTCATGTTGGAACCAAAGGTTTTAACTACAAGAACAATCTCGAATACATGACGTTTCTGGAATCACTGAAAATTCCATTCCAACGATTGATTGTGCCAGGCGTTCCGCACAGTGCAAAATTAATTTACGAAAAATCCGGTTCCCGCATCATGAAATTCCACGAAGAAAGTTTTCGCCTCAGTGGTGCCATTAAATAGAGACATTCACTCCTGCCACTTCTTCGCAAAAAAATGTAAGCAGGTCGTCCGAACGCTTTTACCGGCATCGTTTGTCGTCGAAAAAAATTGCAAGCCACACCGTTGGTTCATCTGGCGTGGTCCATTCGATCCGGTGCTTTTTGTGAGCGGGGATGAGCAGATAATCGCCGTGCTTCAAGCACGTTGGCACTGCATTATCTTCAAATTGCAACTTCGCTTCGCCTTGCAAAACGATCACGAATTCGTTTTGCGGTTGATCATACCAGAAGTCAGTCGGGCTGGAATGACCGGTTGAAACAATTCGCTCAATACGAACATGCTCATTCTGAGTAAGAATCTCAATGAATTCCTCTGGCAGATCATCAGGAAAATTAGCAAACAGGTTCTTCATTAGTTCGTAGGCTGGGTCAAGACCCAGCAATTGTGCTTGCGATGAATATTTTCTAGAAACGTATTGCCAGCCTGCTCATTCGCATCGAAAAAGCTGGGTCAAGACCCAGCCTACATTATTTATTAAGTTCGGCTTTCGCGTTTTTTACCAGTGTGGTGACATGTGAAACAACATCTGCGAGTGGGATTTTGTCTGGTTTTTCTGCGGTTCGTTCTTTGACTTCTGCGATCCCTTCCTGCAAACCTTTGCCGCCGAGGACGATGCGGAAGGGGAAACCGATTAAGTCTGCATCTTTGAATTTGACGCCCGGCCTGGCTTTGCGGTCGTCCATTAAAACATCGATGCCGTTTTCTTTCAGCTCGGCGTAAATCTTTTCAGTTAGTTTCATCAATTCTTCATCATCTGGTTTCAGAGGAATGAGAATCACTTCAAACGGAGCGATGCTGATGGGCCAGATGATGCCGTTTTCGTCGTGTGATGTTTCCACCAGTCCTGCCACAATTCGATTCACGCCGATGCCGTAGCATCCCATGATAATTGAATGCCGCTTTTCATCTTTATCGAGAAAATCTGCACCAAGTGAATCGGCGTATTTGGTGCCGAGTTTGAAAACGTGACCAACTTCGATGCCGTGAACCAGATTCATCGGTTTGCCACTTTTCGGGCAAGGATCATCCTGAACCGCGTTTCGCAGATCGAAGGTTTCACTCAACTGATAATCTCGCCCGATGTTAACACCGGTGTAATGGGCATCGGTTTTGTTCGCTCCGGTGATCGCATCTTTAATGGCAGGCACATCGTGATCTGCGATGATATCACACTTAATGCCAACCGGTCCTGCAAAGCCGACTTTCGCCCCCGTCACTTCTTCAATGGTTGCTTCATCAGCCAGTTCGAGTGAATCAACTTTCAAAGCCCTGCGGATTTTTCCTTCGTTGGCATCGTGATCACCGCGCAGAAGAACCGCAATCGGTTTATCATTTGCGATGTAGATGAGCGTTTTGATCATTTGCTCTGGCGAACATTTCAGAAGCTCGCAAACTTCGCTGATCGTGCCGACTTTGGGAGTGCTGACCTCTTTGAGTTTTTGCGGATTTACGGGAGTGGTCAACTCTGGTTGAGTTCGCCCAGTTTCTGCCCGTTCGAGATTGGCTGCGTAGCCGGAAGATTCGCAGTAAACGATTTGATCTTCGCCGTTCTCCGCGGGAATCATAAATTCATGGGACGCATCCCCGCCGATCGGGCCGGATTCTGCTTCTACCGGAATGTATTTGAGGCCGCATCGCTCGAAAATTCGGCAATACGCATCGTACATCGCCTGATACGATTCATCGAGTTGCTCCAGATTGCTCGCAAAACTGTAAGCATCTTTCATCAAAAATTCGCTCGTTCGCAGCACCCCAAACCGCGGGCGTTCTTCGTTGCGAAATTTCGTTTGAATCTGAAAAAGTGTGAACGGCATTTGACGATAACTGTTGATATGCTTCGCCATTAAATCGGTGATAACTTCTTCATGAGTTGGCCCGAGCGCCAACGACACCGTTCGATCCCCGCGAGTCACTTCCAAGCGAACAAGGACGTTGCCGAAATCTTCGTTTCGCCCGGTACGATCAAACAGTTCGATTGGTTGCAGCGCAGGCATATACATTTCGACCGCGCCAGCATTCTCCATCTCTTCGCGGACAATGTTCGATGCCTTCTGGATCGCACGCCAGCCAAGTGGCAGATACGAATAGGCTCCTGCCATCAATTGGCGAATCAGACCTGCTCTCAGCATCAATTGATGAGAAGGAATCTCCGCATCGCTGGGAGTTTCCTTCATGGTAGGAATAAACGATTTCGTCCAACGCATAAAACGCTGCCCTTTGTTTTTAGAATGAAATGATAAGCCTCAGTCATTTATCAAAACCGACCAACCTGAGACCGGGTAATCTTAACTGAATCGTGTCGCACATGAAGCGTCAATAAATAAAATTCTCTTTACTGTTGAAAAAACGAGGGACAGTATTCGATAAATCCTGGCTATTCAGCTTTGGCGTAGGGTCCGCTACCCGCGGACCACGATGGGAAGTGGAGCCCGCTATTTCGTGCGGTGGTCCGCAATAGCGGACCCTACGGACAACCTGAATTCCTGCAAAAACCGCCCATCACTGAATAGTCACAATTCATTGCAAAATAATTGATGAAATTATCGTCCAATTCCTCGGGCAAGAACAGCAACATGTACTTGTTTGGCTCCTGCTTTTTTCAGGACTTTTGCACATTCGCTGGCTGTGGTCCCCGTGGTGAGGATGTCATCAATCAGTAAAATATTTTTATCTTTGAAGTGATGGAAACGTGTTGCCTGGTAGATGTCCAGAACGTTTTTTCGACGCTCAAATGGAGCCAGTTTTGCTTGGTGAGGGACTCTTCGAATTTGCTTTAATGCTCTGTGCCAAAATGGGATATTCAACTTCAATGCCAGGCAACTTGCAATGGACTCTGCAGGATGAACGCGGCGAACCAGTCTTCTTGTCCAAAACATCGGAACATGCACAACAGCATCACACGACCAGCTTTTCAGGCGGTTTTGTTCAGATTCCCAAAGTTGATGTGCCAGGTACCACGCAAGCCTTTGGCCTGAATCCTGCTTGCAAAACCGACACATCTTTCTGAAATCACCATCATAAAGATGTAACGAAATCGCGTCTGAAAAAACAAATTGACTATTTTTGCAGTGAAGACAACCCTCTTTGGCCAGAATGTGCGGTCCCTGCGTTGCCCCACATTTCAGGCAATGATTGTTTGTTATAGTCGGGAGTTTTGAAGAGCAGGAATTACATAATTGCGGCTGGGTTATTATTTGCCTTTCAGAGAGGCTCTGGTTTAAGGCAAGAGTTAGCGACTGGTCGCAATAACAACAGGTTGGTGGGAAAAGAAAATCGGCACAGTTTGAACCAACACCGCTGCAGCAACGAAGTAGCGATTCTGCAATCTTCATTACAACGTTTCCACCAGAAAAAAACGAGAACATATTCCAAGGTTACTACACAGTATCAATCAACGAATGAAGTGAATCTTGCCAGGGTGCTGGTTTGTTTGTAACTACCTAACCCGGCGTAGCCGAGACTAAAAAGTATTAGCCACGGATGAACACGGATTTTCACAGATGAGATACTGAACGGCGTAAGCCAAACTTGGTTTATCCCTCTTGTTTATGAAAAAGATAACCTTGTCAGGTAAAACCTGACTGATCTCTATCATCCGTGAAAATCCGTGTTCATCCGTGGCTTTCAAAAATATCCTGCCACTTTTGCGCAGCATTTCATTGATAAGATGCTAAAATGATGCCCCAATAAAACAAAGCGAGCCGGGATTGATGGTCCCGACTCACTTTTGATTCGAGAAAAATCATGCCTGCTGCATTACGTCAGAAAGGATTTTTGAGGTACTTTCTCGCATGATACGAGGATCGACCTGTTCTCCTTTTTGGAGTGTTGCCCGGACTGCTTTTCCAGAAATGAAGACTGGTTTTTCTTCGGAATGATTTTCCATCAGATCGACACGTCCCAGCGATTCGTAGAAGGCGGCAAAGCCAACGTTGATCGGCTTAATTTGCAATTCGCCAGCCAGGTTATTGAAAATTTCCTGAGCATCGAAATCGCCCCAGATCGCGGTTCCATCTGCAAAAGGGGCATCGGCATGTTTACGACCAATAACAATATTCGTGTAGCCGTAATTTTGACGGTAAATACCGTGCATGACTGCTTCTTTCGGGCCGCCATAGAACATTTTAATATCTAAACCGAGAAGAATAACACGGTCTGAAACTTCTTCGTTGCGTGGTCCCCATAATTCGGGATCGCTGTCGCCATCACCGAGCGCTTTATCGGAAATCAGTTTATCGTAAGTCTGCATACGAATTTCTGCATTAACGTCATCCCCTTTGGTTTCGCCGATAAGCGGATTGAGAACTGCTCCCGCATTTTTTCCTTCACGAATCAAAGTTTCCAAGGCGTAAACCAAGGCATATTCATGAGCGCGGTGCAGGGGGTTACGTGTCTGGAAAGCGACAACGGCATCCCAGCCTTTTTCGTTGACCAACGCGCGTGTTTCTCGCGGAGATAAAACCGAATCTCCAAAGGCTGCATTTTTCGGTTGAGGAATTGCTCGTACGGTGCCACCCAGAAGATGCGTCATTTCAGCATCTCCCTTGAGGACCATGTCTGCACCAGGATGATCGGTTCGATCAGTCCCGTAAACAGATTTCAGATACTTCGGCTTGTCCCATTCAAAAACATCGCTGATTTCCAACGTCCCAGCAACTTTTCCTTCGGGGCAGGTAAGTGCAACAGTTTGACCCGCTGCAAGTTGTCCTGCAAGTTCTGCTGTCACGGGGAAAGAAACTGGAATGGTCCAGGCGTAATTATTGCCGTTATTTTCGATGATCGATTCATCAAGAACCTTATTGTAAGTCGCACTATCCATCGGTCCTGTCAGTGGACTCAATGTTCCATCTGCAATACGAAACAGGCTGGAAATATCGGCTGCTGACATGGGCACTTTTGTCAAAGAAGCTGCGTCATTTTGAAATTGTTCGACCTCGCCAGCAGGAACAGTACAGCAAACTGGCTCTGTCAAGCCGCCATGGGGGGGAATTAAATCGCTCATAATTGATCCAGTTTCTCACTCTCTCTTGTTAAGAGTTGGCTGCCATTACATAACGGCAGCTCCAGTTATTTGCACTATTTCTTAGTACAAACGGAAATATATCGAGTAGAGCCACATTTACCCCACTCCTGATTTTGCGAAGATAGAGCATTGATAGAGTAACCGTCAACCGGGAGTTTTGGCGATTCTGGAAATCTTCCCATCCTTGTAGATTAAACAACATGAAATTCAAACATGCTGATTCCTTGTTGCGTGTTTCAGCCATTCAAGTAGGAGCACAGACATTCCTGTATGTATCGTAAGAGCACGCTACTATTATAGGCAGACAAGAATATCTACCCTCTCTCCACCAGTAGGAGACTTTTGAATAAATAGAGGTTCATACAAACGCTCAAAGTTCTCAGCACGGCTGGCTCATTCTGAAAACGGTAACCAAAAAAGTAGAAATTTAAGTAAAACAGGAAGAAATTACAGTAAATATCATAGAACAAGAGAACCTCACTTCTATTTTTTCGGTAGTCTTAAATGTAAAGGCAATACGCAACACTGGTTTCTCTATGAATAAAAAAAGAGGAGAAATTTTACCAATGGGAGGAATTCGCGTGACTACAGGTGAACTTGTGGTTATCATGCCGCGGTTTGCTTTTGTTCGACCAGACTTCTAACAATTATTTTCCTTTCATCTTGCTACAAGTTTCAAAAGTTATCCTGTCGTCACGGCTGATAAAACAAACCATCTGTGCCAGATTTCCCTTTTCAGTTTTACATATCTATTGCTTTGTCAATGCTTGATTTCAGGGTAGCCACGCATCTCAGATAGTGGATTTCCAAGTACAGTGATTTTTTGAATATTGACAAAGCACCATTGCAAATATCTCATAAAGATGCCGGTATCCCCCATGTCAACTTACAATCAACAAAATCAGAATGCAGTTTCAGACCAGGATGGCTCTGGAAGGCAGGATCAAACTGTCTTCATTATTGATGACGATGACGATCTGCGAAAGTCACTC
The DNA here is from genome assembly GCA_024278285.1 of Planctomycetota bacterium. Taxonomy (GTDB): domain Bacteria; phylum Planctomycetota; class Planctomycetia; order Planctomycetales; family Planctomycetaceae; genus Rubinisphaera. The sequence continues at coordinate 2,583 of JAJRTM010000352.1, read as the reverse complement.
ACTTTTATGCTGGAGTCGTTTCGTCTCAAGATAAAAGCATTTGCATCAGCAACCGCATTTTTAGAGGATCTCGACCCGCATGCGGATGGGTGCGCGATTATCGATATCCGCATGCCGGGCATGGATGGGATCGAACTTCAGGAACAGTTAATCAAACTCAATGCCATGTTCCCGGTCCTCATTCTGACAGCCGAAGCTGAAGTCCCTCAGGTTGTGGAAGCGATGAAAAACGGGGCTCACCATCTGCTGCTGAAATCTGCCAAGGAGGAAGAGATAGTCGAACGAGTTTTCAAGGCACTCGATTACAGTCGGGAACTACAAAAAAAGAACCGGGATATTATACAGACCGCAAACCTTATTTTGTCACTTTCTCCAAGAGAAAAAGAAGTTTTAGATTTAGTCATTGATGGGTTTCTGAGCCGGGAAATTGCTGAGAAACTGGATATCAAAATTAAAACAGTCGAAGCTCATCGAGGAAATATGATGGGAAAAATGGGGACTTCGAACGTTGCCGAGTTGATCCATAAAATCCTGGAATTCCGTGCCAGTAATCACGAAAGTGAAAAATAACGGGAGATTGAAGAATAAGAAAGTGAGATAATAAAAGGAACGTTGCAACGCACCCTGTGCTACTAACGTTAAAAGTTTACGACGCTTGCGCAAATTATCCCCAAACGAGAGTATCACTAAATAGTTATGGGAACCTCTATTTATTCAAAAGGAGCACAGACATTCCTGTCTGTCTCGTAAGAGCATGCCGTATTCTAGGCAGACAAGAATGTCTACCCTCCGTCCAGAAGGAAATATTTGAATAAATAGAGGTTCCCATTTATAAAAATGGAACAGAAACCATGCCTGAAATTGATTCGCGAAAATTTACGTTTATTCGCGGTTCGACATCTTCCCAAAAAGCAAACCGGTTTACGCAGTCGCCTTCGGCTTGCCGTTAAACAATTTTTTTTTCTTCTTTCGTGTTTTTCGTTTCTTTCGTGGTTCAAATCTTTGTTTGGTTGCGGCGATGCCGCGTTGGGTTGTTATGGTTTTCCTTCGTACCGCAAGTCTCCACCAACGAGAACCGCTTCTACTTTTCCATGCAGTTTCATGCCGGCGAACGGAGTTCTTTTTCCTTTGCTCAGGAATTGATTGGGGTCGATGGTTACTTCGCGGTCAGCATCAAGAATGGTAACATCTGCAACTGCCCCTTCGGAAAGTGTTCCTGCATTCAGCCCGAGGATTTTTGCGGGGTTGATCGATAATTTTTCGATTAGCCCGGACCAATCGAGAATATCTGTTTTGATGAGCCGACTGATACAGGCGGGGAGCATCGTTTCCAGCCCCACAACGCCAAAGGGTGTTTGATCGAGTTCGCAGGTCACTTTTTCTTCCGCGAATGGTTGATGGTCGCTGCAGATGACATCGATCGTGCCATCCTGCAAACCGACCAGCAAAGCATCGATATCTGGCTGTGTCCGAAATGGAGGGAAAACTTTATATTTCGAATCGAACGCCTTCATCGATTCATCAGTAAAAAACAGATGATGCGGCGTCACGTCGGCGGTGACATTTACGCCCCGCGACCTGGCTTGCCGAATCTGTTCGACACCTGCTGCGGTTGTCATGCCCATTAAGTGAATGCGACCGCCGGTCATTTCTGCCAGTGTTATATCCCGGTGGATCATAATCGTTTCAGATGCGGTTGGCATCGGGGCAATTCCGAGTAAGGTTGAATAAAAACCTTCGTGCATCATCCCGCCGGCGATCAGTTCAGGAACCTGCGGATGATGAAAGATCGGCTTGTCCATCATCCGGGTATATTCGAGCGCCCGCCGCATCACTTCCGAATTGGCGAGTGGTCGTTTCGCATCACAAAACGCAGCCGCTCCTCCTTCGACAAGCTGCCCGATCTCCGCAAGTTCTTCTCCATTAAGCTGTTTGGTGATTGCACCAATTGGCACCACGCGACAATGGTTCGCTCGTTCTGCCTGAAGAACAATGAACTCTGCTGCCGCCCGGTTATCAACAGGGGGATCGGTATCGGGCATGCAGGCGATTGTTGTAAAGCCCCCTGCGAGCGCAGCCGCGGTGCCACTGAATATGGTTTCGTCTTCTTTATGCCCCGGTTCCCGCAGGCAAACCCGCATATCAATCAGCCCCGGCACAACAATCTTCCCGGCTGCATCAATCACACGATCCGCAGTCTCTTGTGCAGAGTTTGCGTCAACAATCAGACCATTTTCAATCAATAAAGAACCAACTTCATCCCGCTGATTCGCAGGATCAATAATTCGTCCTTGTTTGATAAGAAGACTCGACATATTTTATTCAGATCTGAATTGTAGATGAAAAGGCGAGCCGGGAGTGTTAACCCCCTGGTCACTCTGCCGTACCACTACCGGCAACCAATAATACAAATTGTTCCACGCATTAACACTCAAAACCAACCGGGGTCATTACGGGCTTGTTGATTTATTATTTCCGAAGTCGCGTTATTCGCTTTAAGTTAGCTTTGAACATGGTTTAATGTAACGAAACGTCTGAAAAGGCCTGTTTCAAAATAGTGAAAACATACTGAACACGACATTT